>NZ_JAVRBQ020000151.1:0-34151 GCF_034531215.2 Nostoc sp. ChiSLP03a | reverse complement strand
CTGGTCACAGATTTTCGGTATTGCTTTCTCTAACAAGCGCTGGTTGCACTTCTTTATGTTGTTCGTGCCAGTCACAGGCTTGTGGATGAGTGCCGTCGGCATCGTCGGTTTAGCACTGAACCTGCGGGCTTATGATTTCGTCTCCCAAGAATTACGGGCGGCGGAAGACCCGGAGTTTGAAACCTTCTATACCAAAAACATTTTGCTGAACGAGGGTATCCGCGCTTGGATGGCTCCTCAAGATCAACCCCACGAACAATTTGTATTCCCTGAAGAAGTTCTACCTCGCGGTAATGCTCTCTAAGAATTCAAATTTGACCATCAACCTAAATTAAGGTTGTGGTTGGCGAAAATTGACACACCCAGATAAGATAATCTCCTTGCGATCAGCCTATAAAGTGTCAATTTTCATTATCTGAAGTAATCTCCCATTAAAAGATGGGAGATTTTTTCTATATATAGTTAATATCTCTAAATTTATATGTTATGTTAGATGAAGGTTATAAACCCAGAGTAAATTCTCTGCCCTTTTGAGACTAAGACCGCTTAGGCAACAAGGAGGTGATGCCCATGATAGAAAGTAGTATACGCATGGGTCATCAGGTTGCAGTTAGCCGGCTGTGTGCCGGGGCTGTTCTCTAAAAGTTAGCCTTAGTCATCTTTGAGATACTAAGTTAGCTCAAGTAGCTAGGCAAGCTCGGAGTTCCTTCCGGCAGTCTGGTTGCAACCTGAAGACCCGCTACACCGCTCTGACTTAGATCATCCGATCTAAATCAGGGCGGATAGTTTTTTTTATAAGTGATTTTTGTTTGATCAATGCTTACTTTTAAAAGAGAGATAGCGATCGCTGCCACGAACAAAGCCAACCTATTTAAGTTTTCTTAAAAAGCATAAATATCTTGCATTAAACCTTGGAGTATGACCAAATATGGAAATATCGTCTATCTGCCAAGTCTGATTTATATCTAGACACACACATTGTGGCTGAATTTATCCTCCCACACTTTCTGTGTGGAGAATAAAAGGGGTTTGCCTTTGTCAGATGTAAAATGTAACAAATATATTAACTATAGAAGTAGCAGTTTCCTGATATGGCACAACTACTCACCAAAGCGGAAATTCAAGAACAGGCAAAAGTTCTGTCAGATTGGACTATTCAAGACTCCAAGTTGCAAATTACCCGCACATTCAAAGATTTTATTGAAGCAATTGAGTTTGTCAATAAACTAGTTGAACCGGCTGAGTCAGTCGGACATCATCCAGATATAGAGATTTCCTACAATAAAGTGAAGATTACACTTACAACACATGAGGCAGGCGGATTGACGCAGCCAGACTTTGATGTAGCACGGGTGATTTCCCAGATTAACTAAGTGATTTCTTTTAATATCTTGTACCAAACTATAAGAAGTCACTACAATATACGGTTTATATAGCCGAGCCAGTATGTTCTAACTGGGGTGAGATTTATACTAGGAGCGAGTGGAAGAAGCGATTTTCGATCGCAAACTCTAAGTGTCTAAAGCTTTAGTAATTTAGCTTGCGTAGAGAACGAATGACCCAAACTCTACTCCCTGCTTAGATATTTAGATAAGTATGTGTGACAGTTATTAAGGCGATCGCTCCAATATTGCCATCTAGATCGGATGTTTTATAATGTTATGATATAAAGATATGTTTTTGCATAAGTTAATCACATCAGTTTTTAACCCAAAGTTAATCGTTTATTAGCTTTGCAAAAACTAGAATTGTAGTAGAGACAACTATGCCTCATCCATAGGTTTCAATGAGATGTCGCATTTTCGAGAATTAGGTGTAACGAAACCAATTATCTAAACAAGGTGTGAGGAGTAAAGGAAAAATGTCTAATCTGTTATGGAAATCCTTAGTGGTTAGCCCAGCAGTTTTGGGAGCAACATTGTTAGTTTCGGCAACAGCAATGGCGGCCCCAAGCACAACCACTGAAGTATCACCAGCCAAACAACTAGGTGTAACTGAAGTTGCCCAACAGCCAGAAATATTGGCTCAAACAACCATAGATCAAGTTAATCGCTACAGCAACGAAGGCAACCAAGGCAATTCTCAGTCTCAAGTAACATCGGTTTCTCAATTTTCCGATGTACAACCTACTGACTGGGCATTCCAAGCATTGCAGTCCTTGGTTGAGCGCTATGGTTGTATTGCAGGTTATCCGAATTCCACATATCGCGGTAATCGTGCTTTGACCCGTTATGAATTTGCTGCTGGTTTGAATGCCTGTTTGGATCGGGTTAACGAATTGATTGCCACAGCAACAGCTGACTTGGTGACAAAACAAGATTTAGCTACCTTACAACGGTTACAAGAAGAATTTTCCGCAGAATTGGCAACCCTACGCGGTCGCGTAGATTCTCTAGAAGCGCGGACTGCTGAATTGGAAGCTAATCAGTTCTCCACAACCACAAAACTGGTTGGTGAAGCTGTTTTTGCCGTCAGTGATGCATTTGGTGGTAACACTGGGGACGCTAATAATACCGTCTTTCAAGATAGAGTGCGTTTAGACTTGCAAACCAGCTTCACTGGTAGAGACGTTTTACACACACGCCTAGCAGCGGGTAATTCAAATCCTTTTTCACTAGTGGATAACGCTGGTGGTCTTATCAATACTGCTGAAGGCACACAAACATATCAAGTTGGTATAGGCAATGGTAACAACAGTGTCAGAATAGACCGCTTGACTTATGAAGCTCCCATAGGCCCAGCCCAAGTTTACCTTGCAGCTAGTGGCGGACGGCATAGCCAGTATGCTGCTGTCAACAATCCTTACTTTTTTGACAACACTGACGACGGTGGTAACGGCGCTTTATCTACCTTTGCTTCTGAAAGTCCCATCTATCGGATTGGTGGCGGTGCTGGTATAGCACTTAATGTACCCCTTGGTAAAGGTGGCGGTATTCTAGGAAATAGCTCAATCACTGCGGGTTACTTGGCATCCCAAGCTAATAATCCTGGTCTTAGTCAAGGTTTGACTAACGGCGACTATGCAGCTCTTGGACAGTTGAACTTTAGTGTTGGCGATCGCTTGGCTTTAGCTGCTACCTACGTCCACGCATATAGTGCCAGTGGTGTTTTATTTGACTCTGGTACAGACGGAGCACCTGGAGCTTTTGATGTAGGTACTGGACAAGCTAACTTTTTAGGTAATGCAGCAGGTATAACCCGATCTAACAGCAACTCCTACGGTGTGTCGGCTGCGTTTAGACCCAGCGACAAACTGTCCGTTAGTGGATTCGTCTCTTACCATGATGTTACAGGTGCAGGTGCAGGTGATGATTATCAAGCTTGGAGCTACGGTTTAGGGGTAGCCTTACCTGATTTCGGTAAAAAAGGTAACGTTTTAGGTGTTTTTGCTGGTGCAGAACCCTATTCCTTTAACCGCCCAGGTTTTGGTGGCAACAACGATATACCCTACCACTTTGAAGGCTTCTACAAGTATCGCGTGTCGGATAACATCTCTGTAACTCCTGGTGTAATCTGGTTGACCTCTCCTGGTCAAAATAGCGATAACGATGATGCTATTATCGGTACGCTCAGAACTACTTTCACCTTCTAGAGTGTTGATTATCTGCTGACAAATTTGAACTCTATTTATCCCCGTCATTAGGCGGGGTTTTTTGTTTTCGGTAATAATAATGGATAAACCCCAGTAGTTAACCGGAGTATACTAGAGAAGTTAGGAGTTATGAGTTATGGCGGGTTTGATATGAATAGACTAGAGTAATGCCCACTCTACAAGTGACTTACGCCGTGAGAAACTTTTTCTGAGCGAGCTTTTTTAGTAGAAGTTGGCGGTATAAAACGACATATTGCGTAGTATCTTAACTCTGGCAATTTGAGATTTTGAACTTTGGGTTTGAGATTGAAGAAAAAATCTCAAATTCAAATTGAATGACTTCTAACTCCTAACTCCTAATTCCTAACTAATTTTTACTTCTAACTTATTGCTGCTTGTGGAACTATCCTGTAAATCGGAATACGCAATTCTCGCCTTATTAGAGATGGCCGCTCATTACGAAAGCGGCGAACCGCTGCAAATTCGACAAATTGCAGCACAACAAAACATACCCGATCGCTATTTGGAACAGCTACTAGCAACGTTGAGGCGTGGCGGTATAGTTAAAAGTCAGCGTGGGTCAAAAGGTGGCTATCTGTTAACGCGAGAACCCCGAAAAATCATCCTTTTTGAAATTTTGGAATGTTTAGAAGGCTTAGAGGCGCGGGCTGGTGAAGAAAACGTTAATTCTAAAAGCATAGATAGTTCAGTTATAGAAGAAATTTGGCAAGAAGCAAGTCGCGCGGCAAATTCCGTCTTCCAAAAATATACGCTCCAGGATCTTTGTGAAAAACGAGATTCGCGGCGGCCATTAGATATCATGTACTACATTTAGTCAAGAGTCATTTGTCATTAGTTATTTGTCATTTGTTGATGACTAATGACTAATGACAAATAATTAATAATTAAGGACTAATTTATGCGAATAGCTCGTAACATTACAGAACTTGTCGGTCGTACACCCCTAGTCCAGTTGAACCGTATTCCTCAAACAGAAGGATGTGTTGCAGAAATTGTAGTGAAACTAGAAAGTATGAACCCATCGGCATCAGTTAAAGACCGGATTGGGGTAAGTATGATTAACGCTGCCCAAGACGAGGGGCTAATTACTCCTGGGAAGACAGTATTGGTAGAACCCACTTCTGGAAACACCGGTATTGCCCTAGCAATGGCAGCAGCAGCAAAGGGTTATCGATTAATTTTGACAATGCCAGAGACGATGAGTGGAGAGCGTCGGGCAATGTTACGAGCTTTTGGAGCAGAACTGGAACTAACACCAGGAATGGAAGGTATGAGTGGGGCAATTCAACGAGCGCAGCAAATAGTTAATACTACACCAAATACTTATATGTTGCAGCAGTTCCGCAATCCAGCCAATGCAAAAGTGCATCGGGAAACAACCGCGCTTGAAATCTGGGAAGATACCGATGGACAAGTAGATATCATTGTGGCAGGAGTGGGCACAGGTGGTACGATCAGTGGTGTAGCAGAAGTAATTAAAGCACGCAAGCCTAATTCCAAGGCGATCGCAGTTGAACCAGCCAATAGCCCAGTTTTATCTGGGGGACGACCAGGCCCCCACAAAATTCAGGGAATTGGTGCTGGGTTTATTCCCCAAGTACTCAAGATAAAATTAATTGATGAAGTGATTACCGTCACCGATGAAGATGCGATCGCTTATAGTCGGCGTTTGGCAAAAGAAGAAGGGCTACTATCTGGCATTTCCAGTGGAGCAGCTTTATGTGCAGCAATTCGCGTTGCCCAACGTCAAGAAAATCAGGGACGTTTAATTGTGATGATTCAGCCCAGTTTTGGTGAGAGGTATTTGAGTACACCGTTGTTCCAAGACCTGGAGGCAAGATTGGCCGCTAGCGTCAGTTAACGATACATTGAATTAATGGTCAATTCTAAGCACGTTTCTAACCATTACGAAACTCTCAAAGTTAGTCCAAGTGCCAGTCAAGCGGAGATTAAGCAAGCTTATCGCCGCTTGGTTAAGTTGTTTCATCCTGACAGTAATCAGGAAACAGCCGATCGCGAGCAAATTATCCGCATCAATGCAGCTTATGAAGTCTTAGGCGACAACCAAAATCGCCGCAATTATGACCAAGAACTGCAAGATGACTCCCAAAAATTAAATAGCGATCGCCAACAGCGTACAGCATCAGCCCAACATCATTACCAGACCACACGAAAAACTGGACGAGATGTTGACGAGCAAGTTGAAGAATGGCTACGCCAAGTTTACCAACCAGTAAATCGTCTGCTTTGTACGATTCTTTATTCGTTAGAAGAACAAATGGATCAATTAGCTGCCGATCCCTTTGATGATGAGCTGTTAGATGAATTTCAGGAATACTTAAAAACCTGTCGAGATGACCTCAAGCAGGCACAAACTACTTTTCGCTCTCTGCCAAATCCCCCTAGTCTCGCAAGAACAGCGGCTCACCTCTACTACAGTCTGGATCAAGTAGCAGATGGACTTGATGAATTAGGTTATTTTCCTTTGAACTACGATGAGCGTTATTTACACACAGGTCATGAACTATTCCGCATAGCTTCGAGATTACACTGTGAAGCACAAGCTTCTGTTACATAATTATTGGTCATTGGTCATTGGTCATTGGTCATTGGTCATTGGTACATACCCCGTCTCTTGTGATAACCTAAGCTTACTTTTATGGTGGGCGGAAAAACTTTGTCTTTCATCGGACTAATTCAAATCACTTTAAAGAGTGGGCGTGGCTTCTCTTGGACAAATGACAAATGACAAATGACAAATGACAAATGACTAAGAAATTAGTTTATGCTGGAAGCAGAAAAAGATTAAGAAATTTTAAATTCTGCTCATAGTGTACTCATGCAATGCATTGTTAATCGCCGCGCCCAGTTTTCTGCAAGTCATCGTTATTGGTTGCCAGAACTGAGTGAAGCCGAGAATATTGAGAAATTTGGTGCTGGTACTAGATTTCCAGGACACGGACATAACTATGTCTTATTCATCTCTCTAGCCGGGGAATTGGATGAATATGGCATGGTGCTGAACTTGTCTGATGTGAAACACGTAATTAAACGGGAAGTCACCAGTCAATTGGACTTCTCTTATCTCAACGATGCGTGGGCAGAATTTCAACAAACTCTGCCCACCACTGAGAATATTGCACGGATTATTTGGCAACGACTAGCACCACACTTGCCTTTAGTCCGCGTGCAGTTATTTGAACATCCTGAACTTTGGGCAGATTATATGGGAAATGCAATGGAAGCCTACCTCAACATCAGTACTCACTTTAGCGCCGCCCATCGGCTAGCTCATCCTAAACTCAGTAATGAAGAAAACACTGAAATTTATGGGAAATGCGCTCGTCCCAACGGTCACGGACACAATTATCATCTAGAAGTTACCGTGAAAGGGGAAATTGATCCACGCACTGGGATGATTGTTGATTTAGGTACCCTGAATAAAGTGGTAGAAGATTATGTGGTGGAGCCATTCGATCACACATTTTTAAACAAAGATATTCCCTACTTTGCCGAAGTTGTGCCGACTGCTGAAAATATTGCGCTTTACATTAGTAATTTACTGCGATCGCCTATTCAAGAATTGGGAGCTAAACTTTACAAAGTGAAACTGATTGAAAGTCCGAATAACTCCTGCGAAATCTACTGCACTGAGTCTGAATCAGATTCAGTCAACGCATCCGTGAATCAACCAGTATTAGCACAAGTTTAGCTAATTGCAAATTAGGCATAGGACATAGGGAATTTAAATCGTCCCCATGCCCATGCCCAGCTAAAAAAGTTTACTTACTAAGCAGTTAAAACCAGGTAGCAAAGGACTTGTCAGTTCGTCTTGATTAAATAAAGTAGCTGCTAACTTTAATACAGCCTGTTCGCGTCGATAAACCTCAACTTTCTTCTGTATAGAATCGCAAATCCAATATTCTTGAACTCCTTGCACCGAGTACAGCTTTAGCTTTGTTTCCTTGTCGCGTTTCTCGTTTTTTTCGCCGGGTGATAAAACCTCTACAACTAACTCCGGTGCGCCCGTCAGGTGTCCAGCTTCATCTAGTAAATTTTTTAAACGTTCATGACTTGCCCAGACTACATCAGGGATCACATTGTCCGAATCTGAGAAAATAATTCCAGGTGCGATCGCAGCTTTACCCAGACCAGTTTCATCTGACCAATTGTTAAGAACTGTAACAATCCTGCCGCAGCTCGTTTGATGATCCCAGTTAGGCGCTTTAGTCACAAATAGTTCTCCATCAATAATCTCATAGCGATTTCTGCGATCGCTAGCAAATAGCTCTAGGTCAGCAGTCGTCCAACGCACTGGAGTTGTTTGCATGAGAAACCCCCTAGCCTTTTCCTAAATCATATTTTAAAAATACCGACGGCGGGCAGAATGTCGCAAATAGCGATAAATGCCCCACGCTAAAACTCCAAAAAAGAGATTTAGTAAAAAGCGACTAAATATAAACCACAAAATATAAATGTCAAAAAGCTTCGACGGACTCAAAGGACTAATTTTCCTGACTAAGAGAAACAGCCCAAAAATAGCATTTCCACCCAGTACCAGAGCAAACAGCACTAAACTCCTCTGCCAGTAACGACGCTGGATTGTACGGTCTGAAATTAGGGTAATTACAGATTTACCTTGCACTTTTCGCAGTAATTGTTCCAGCCGCCAAAACATCCACAACAGAAACGGAAATAAACCATAACTCAGGAAACGTAGGGGTAGTGAGTAACGCCAAGCACTAGATAGGACATTAATTAGAGCATGGCAGATTACAGAATTTAGCCAAGCCCTAAAAATAAACTTCTTGTCTCGATTTAACCGAGTATTGGAGGAAATATAAATTCCTAAAGCATATCCCCAAGGAGCAGAAAACATAGCGTGGACTGGTGTGCCAATAGTCCGGTCAAGAATTGATGCGGTATCGTGGAAAAGGTAAATCCAGTTTTCTTCGGCAGTAAATCCAAGGGCAACGGCGATGGTGAAGAGGAAAACCGTCGAGTGAAGTAATCGATATTTGCGTTGCAGATAGTAGGTTGGGATAAAAACCGCAGCTAACTTGCAGCCTTCTTCAATTGTGCCTACTTCCACAAGTTGCCGCAAGGCTATACCAGGAAGCCAACGTTTGAGCTGTTGCCAGTCTACAAAATAGTTCGCTACAGTTTCAAAAACCCATTCCATGCTAAGGGCTAGGATACCAGATATTGCCCCAATGATAAAGAACATGAGTAACTTTAACAAAGGTGGGGCAAATGGCACTCGACAGTAGTAGTAACCAAGCAGCAGTAAGGGTGGTATTACTGCCCACAACAGTACAGATAAATCAACCACTCACCTGAGCAATTATTGTACGGTGACGGTGGGTGTTGTTGGTGATAGTAGGAGTTTGGAAACCTGCCTCAACAATAGCTTGCTCAATGTCCAAAGCAAAATATTCATCTAAATATGGTTCAGTACTTTTGAGCAAAGTCAAAATGTAGGCTGGCATTTTCTTGTAAACTTCAGATTTGGGATTCATATCCATAATTGCCAAGTAGCCACCCGGACGCAACACGCGCCGCATTTCAGCTAAAATCTGTCGGTTTGCTGATTGGGGTAATTCGTGGCACATCAGGAAAATGGAAACTAAATCAAACGAGGCATCAGGTAGCCCAGTAGATTCAGCTTGGGCATGAAGCCAGTTAATTTTAGCTTGACGTTGCCCAGCGCGGTAATTGGCAACGGCTAAAAAGTAGGGAGATAAGTCCAAGCCTGTAATTTTGGTATGGGGATAAATTTCTTGCATGGTAAATGTACTCAAACCCACACCACAAGCCAAATCTAAGATGTCTTGGGGTTGATCGGGGATTTGCGCTTTGAGGATATCGTGGTAACTTTGGCGCAGTTTAGCATCTCCTTCTGCTCCAGCGTCTTGCCAAATTCCAGCATGGACAGTACGAGCAGCAACTTCTAACTCGCAAGCAGCCTTCCAACTGAGGTTTCCACCTTCGTAGGCATGGAATGTCCGCAAATAGTATTCTGGGTAGGAAAGCTGAGGATTTTCTACTTGAGCTAAATCAGCCTTCCAATCATGCGCCTGTAGTGTTTCAACTTCTTGCGTCCAAGGCACACCAATTCTCTCGGCACGTTTAATCATCATTTGTCTAGCTTGATGCTTGGCTAGGTTAGCTAAAGGCTGGATTGCCAGTATGCCATTCACCAAGCGGGAAGCTAAACCAGGATTAGTGTTTACAGCAGCAGTCATAAATTAGTTTGCATTTAACAGCCTTTTCTACTTATGACATACTTGCTAGACAGCAGTCTAGAAATGAATTGAATTGTATAACGGCAGTCCGCCTCCTTTGGCTTGCCACAAGCAACAAATATTATAGAAGGTTAACATTTGCAGAGCAGCAAACTTCTGAAAAGATTTGAATGATGCTGGTTTACATTTTATATTTATCAGAGAATTTTATTAAAGACTGGTAAAATTTTCATACTTAGCAACATTTATCTCAACAAGAATGGCAAAAAACTGAGTGTCATTTATAAAGAAAATTACAGTAAGTTCAGCTTATTGGAGTCAAATATGGCCAGAGCAAGAAGAAGAGCAAGTGGCTTTTTAAAAGATTTTCAAGAATTTGCCCTTAAAGGCAATGTAGTTGACTTGGCGATCGCCGTTATCATTGGTGGTGCTTTTGGCAAGATTGTCACTTCCTTTGTTGAAGATGTAATCATGCCATTGATTAATCCCTTGGTTAGTTTTGCTGGCACAGACTGGAGAACAATCGCCATTGGCCCGGGAATCAAGATTGGTCACTTTCTTGGCGCAATAGTTGACTTTGTAATCATTGCCTTAGTTTTATTTGTGGCAATTCGAGCCTTACAAAAATTCAAGAGACAAGAAGAAGTCGCCGATGAACCCTTGCCAGATCCTAACCTTGTAGCCCAAGAAAGATTGACTGGCGCGTTGGATAGACTCAACCAAACCTTGGAAACTCGAAATAATCAAGTTTTGTAGTGGGGAGTGGGAGAGCAGGGGAGCAGGGGAGCAGGGGAGAAATCAATTCAAAATTCAAAATTCAAAATTCAAAATTAAAGAACTTCTCCCTCCTGCCTCCTCTTTCCCAATGCCCAATGCCCCATGCCCAATGCCCAATTCCCAATGCCCTACTTTGCAGCAGGCTTAAGAGCTAATAACATTTCTAATTCACTAGTAGATTTATCAGGGCTAATAGCGGTAAAACCAACACCGCGAATGGAATTCAAAATGGTGATAGTATCGGCGTTAGATGATACAAAACTATTAATCAGGGGCACAGTTTTAGTTTTATCCATATCTAGGTAGAAATAGCCGCCGTTGGGCTTTTGCAAAGAACCAGTCACGGCTTTGAAGGCGTCACTAGTGTCGAGAGATGGATTTTTGCGATCGCTAACTGCATCAGCAATTGGCCCACCAAGAGCTACAAATACAGTATCTTGGTCTAGCCAACCATGTGCTAATAAAGCTCCTTGTCGGGGAATTTGCCACTCAGTTACGTCTTTACCACCAATATTTCTATTGGCGACGTTAATTTGTTGGGTTTTGGCAAGGGTATCCAATTTTGTTAAGGTGGCTTCGGCAGTTTTGCGATCGCTAGTATCAAATACTAAAGCACCTCCAAAACCAACACTCGCTAATACTCCTTGATTTGATGGAATTGCACCAAAGGCGAATTCCCCATTCATCCAACCAAAAACATCCTTATCCAGGTCTATATTGACAGTTTTCAACTGTCCTCGCGCTTGTTCCAGAGCTTGCTTCATTTCTGGATAATCTTTTGACTGCTCTACTAGCACTTCCCAACCACGGCTGATGCCATTTCCGCTAATCAGAGCAAAAGTATCGGCAGGAAATTGCCCGACTATATTCCCAGGACTTGATTGATACTGAAATTTATTTAATTGCGGATCTAAATTAGCGATCGCTTTTACCCGCACTCCCGCATCATCAACTCCAACACCCGCTACCACAGATTTTATCTGCTTGAGTTGTGTCAAGGTTTGTGGCGGTAACTGCTTTGCCTGCGGATTTCCAGCAGTTAATTGCTGTATCATCTCGGCATAGTCTGGTACATAAATTTGGGCGAGGCTGTTTTTAACATCCACTCCTTTAAGAATGCTGCTAGCACCTTCTTTACTGGCAAAAGAAGACTGCCCCTTAAACGTATCAATTGCTTTTTCTACAGCTTGCTTTTCAGGGGCTAATACCAACTGACTATCATTTAAAACTACGCTATACGTCGGCTTACCATTTTGTGTAGTTTCGACAATTTTTTGACCTTGATAGTCAGATTCCTGTAATTTCACCCCTTTTTGTGACTTCAATTTGTTAGCAAAATTCAAGGCGCTGAGTTTGTCCTTGATTCCCACCACTATCAGGATATTTGATTCCTGCTGTAAATTTGTTGGTACATTAGGTGCCCCAGAGGGTACCTTTAACTGTGCTGGTTTGACGGGATTTGGTGGCAATACAGCAATCATCACACCACCAGCCCAAGGCTTTATGTCTTGTTCATAAGAAACGTTACTGTCACTGAACATTTGCTTATTGAAATCTTCCAGACCTTTTGCCACTAACTTTTGTGCTTCTGGAGTGCCAAACTGCTGTAATTTTGCCCAGGCTTGAGAGTCAGTAGTAATATAAGTTGCCATCAGTGCTGTTGAAGGTACTACTTTAGCACTACCTAGAGCGTCTGATGTACCTACTGGTGAGCCTTTAAAGTACATATAAGCCGCTATACTTCCTACGACAACGACGGCAGCACCAACAGCAGGAATGAGAAATTTTGATTTACTTTCAGGCATTTTGTTATCCTCTTTTGCTCAGATTGTCACCGAGATTTATACAAGTGTCACTGTAGAGTTTTCGGATTTATAATAATTTCCGCTAATCCATCGCTAGACTAACCCATGACAAAAGGATTCAGCAGCACGCTGATTGACAAGCTGCACATCTATCTCCTACTTGCAGACAATTATTGCTTTTGACATCCATTATTAATCGGATATTAATCATAAAGATTCTCAGTTAAACGTCACGTCTAAATCAGTAAACATCCAACTTAAAAGTGATTTTTCACTACAAATGGGTTTTTGCAAATTAAATACATAGCAATCCTATCTGATTTATAAAAATTGCAAGGGTAAGATTCCCGACAACTCTTATGAAGTTGAGAATCTCAATTGTTTATGAATGATTTCAGATTGCGATAGCACTTGGATCTCACAGTCCATCTATGCAGCAAACAAGCTAGCGATGTCTACGACAAGCTACGCCGATTTGCTAAAGAGGTTAAGAAGATTTGGGAAGGGCAAAATCAATCTACAAGCCTTCTCTGTGAGCAACTTTTACAGGTACTTGCCAGTGTGGGAGTTTTTACGGAGACAGAAATCGATTATTTTACTCTTACACAACTGATACCCTGCATTTAGTTTCAACTCCAGTTGGTATTTACTGATAAAATTAGTAATCCTATAAATTAGCGGTCTAAAATTACTCTCAAAAATACTTCAATCAGATGAGGAGCGAATTTGCAAATGATATGCTGTTCATTTTAAACAAAGTAGCGTGTTCAGCAGCAAGCTATCCTAAGTTATAAAAATAATTAGGAGTATTTGTACTTAATGAGAATCTATCGAGGTGCAAGAGACTCTTGACTCAATACCAATACAGAACATTAGCAAAAGTAAATGCGGCACAGATATGGAAAAAACCCCAGGATCGTTAGCCGATCTTTGGAAGTTCGGGTGAGATTAATTTCAATCTCCCAATCTCAAGGTGAGAAGTCACCTTTATAATGCCCTATTGAGGGAAATACATCAGATACCGCTATTTTACTTAACTACATCCAACCAAGCCAGACTTTTCAGGATTACAAGGTCAGTAAGCATCAATGTCGCAGTCTTATTTTGATACAGATAATAACGGACACAAACCTTTTGAGTTACCGGGAGCAAGACCACACTACAACCCCGATCGCCCCGGACAAGTAGAGCATATTTTTCTCGATCTCAGCTTGGATATTCCAAAGCTTTGCTATCAGGGCAGTTGTAGCATTCGCCTCTTGCCAATCCGTAATGGTATTGATCGTTTGACTTTGGATGCTGTCAATCTAAATATCGAGTCTGTGCAGGTGGACGAAGTGCCACAAAATTTTGACTATGACGGGGAACAGCTTTCTATTCAACTTTCTCAGGCAACCCAGATTGGTCAACGCTTGCTGATTGCGATCGCTTACTCGGTGACAAAACCGCAACGCGGTATTTATTTTATTCAACCAGATAAGCACTACCCAAACAAGCCTACTCAAGTCTGGACTCAAGGTGAAGACGAAGACTCTCGCTTTTGGTTCCCCTGCTTTGACTATCCAGGACAACTATCTACTTCGGAAATTCGCGTCCGCGTTCCCAACCCTCTGGTGGCGATTTCCAATGGCGAATTGATTAATACCACAGAAGATGGTGATTACAAAGTCTACCATTGGTTACAGCAACAAGTTCATCCTACCTACTTGATGACTTTAGCAGTAGGTGATTTTGCTGAAATTCGAGATGAATGGAACGGTAAAGCTGTCACCTACTATGTAGAAAAGGGACGGGAGGAAGATGCTAAACGCAGCATGGAAAAAACTCCCCGAATGATCGAATTTTTGAGCCAAAAGTATGGTTATCCATATCCTTTTCCAAAATACGCCCAAGTTTGCGTTGATGACTTCATCTTTGGCGGCATGGAAAACACTTCCACAACACTGTTAACAGACAGATGTTTGCTAGATGAACGCGCCGCCTTAGATAACCGCAATACTGAAAGTTTAGTCGTCCACGAACTCGCGCACCAGTGGTTTGGTGATTTGGTGGTGATTAAGCATTGGTCTCATGCTTGGATTAAAGAAGGGATGGCTTCTTACTCTGAGGTGATGTGGACAGAACAGGAATATAGTTTAGAAGAAGCAGCTTACTATCGTTTATTGGAAGCTCGTCGTTACTTAAGCGAAGATAGCAGTCGTTATCGCCGTCCAATGGTAACGCACGTTTACCGAGAAGCTATTGAACTTTACGATCGCCACATCTACGAAAAAGGATCTTGTGTCTATCACATGATTCGGGCCCAATTGGGAGATGAGTTGTTTTGGCAAGCAATTCAAACATTTGTCCAAGATAATGCCCACAAAACCGTAGAAACAGTAGACTTACTCAGGGCGATTGAAAAGGCAACCGGACGTAATCTTTTGTTCCTGTTTGACCAATACGTTTATCGTGGTGGTCATCCCGATTTTAAAGTAGCTTACTCTTGGGATGGAGATGCTAATTTAGCAAAAATTACAGTCACTCAAACCCAAGCTGATGAAGGTAAAAATGGCAGTAAGGATTTATTTGATTTAAAAATACCTATTGGTTTTGGCTATACTCAACAAGAAAAAGTCAGGAGTGAGGAGTTAGGAGTTAAAAATAATTCCAAACTCATAACTCCTAACTCACAACTCAAAATTTTTACTGTCCGGGTAAATGAACGCGAACAAAGCTTCTACTTTCCCCTAGAAAATAAGCCCCAATTTATTAGCTTTGATGTTGGAAATAATTACCTAAAAACAGTAGCTTTGGAATATCCAATCGCGGAGTTAAAAGCACAGTTAGAATTCGATCCCGACCCGATTTCGCGTAGTTATGCAGCAGCAGCTTTGGCGAAAAAAGGTGGGTTAGAAGCGATCGTTGCACTGTCTGCATCGCTAAAAAATGACCCATTGTGGGGTGTGCGTGTGGAAGCGGCGAAACAACTAGCCCAAATTAATTTAGATCAAGCCTTTGATGGCTTAATTCCTGGGTTAAAAGATAAAGATGCTTACGTGCGACGAGCTGTAGTGGAAGCACTTGCTCAATTTAAAACTGCTGAAAGCTATAAAGTTGTGAGAGGGTTAGTGCAAAAGGGCGATCCCAGCTACTACGTGGAAGCAGCAGCTTCTCGTGTTATTGGGACTATTGCCTCATCAAACTTGGAAGAAAAACCCAAGGAAGACAAGGTATTAAAGCTGCTCAAAAGCGTTTTAGAAGAAAAGGCGGGTTGGAATGAAGTCGTGCGGAGTGGGGCGATCGCCGGTTTAGCTGAATTCAAAACTTCGGAAGCAGCTTTAAATCTGCTGCTAGAATACACCAAACTCGGTGTGCCACAACCACTACGTTTAGCTGCAATTCGCGCTTTAGGAAAAATTTCTGTAGGTCAAAGTCCGGTTAATTTGGAACGGATTTTAGAAAAATTAACAGAACTAGCCAAAGAAAGCTTCTTCTTAACGCAAGTGTCGGTAGCAGCAGCATTAGGACAAATGGAAACACCTAAAGCAGCGGGGATTTTGCGATCGCTAGCTGAACAAACAGCTGATGGGCGTGTACGTCGCTCTGCTGAGGAAGAAATTTCCAAGGTGCAAAAGAACATTGGTTCAGAAAAAACCCTGCGTCAACTGCGTGAAGATTTCGACCAACTCAAACAACAAAATCAGGAATTGAGAAGCCGTTTAGAAAACTTGGAGGCCAAATCTAAATAGCATTACATAATAATTAAAAGTCGGTAATTGGTAATCATGGCAAAACTATTACCAATTACCAAGGTTTTATTTGATGTTGTAATTTTATTTTCCACTGAAATCACAGGGATAAATAAACATACTACCAAGATCCCCGACTTATGTTATTAGTCGGGGATCTTTATGTTGTAAGCGGTTACTGAGTTTCAATTTGCATATATGGGTACATATTTATATTTGTATTTATATAAATTAAAGTTAAGAAAAGATAAAATCATCTAAAACTTGGATAAGTAGTTGTAGTTTTATAAAGTATAATTAAGAAAAAGATAAACAAATCTAGGCAGTAACAGATGCTAAAATCGCCTCGATCGCTACCCCAAAAGGTAGAGTTCTAGTTATTTTAGACAAAAGATTACCGCTATCCTGAACTTACAACTAACTTGTAGGTCAGGAAAAAAACAATAATTGTAAATTTTTCAGTTGAAGAGGCAAAAAAAGGCGTGGGTCAGTATCAACCTGCTCAACTAAAACTCTATAATCCAGATGCGATCGCTCGCTACTATAGCTCCCGTCCTTGGCTAGCCTGGGGGCGACTGCTGAGAATTATCTCCTCCTTTGCAGGATTTATATTCAATCTGAAGTGGGACGAGTGGCAAGATAAAGTTGAGCAAAACAAGGGTAAACGAGCTATCCAGTTGCGAGAACTGCTCACCCGCCTCGGCCCGACTTTTATTAAAGTTGGTCAAGCCCTCTCCACTAGACCAGACCTGATACGCAAAGACTTCTTAGAAGAACTGATCAAGTTACAAGACCAGTTACCACCTTTTGATAATGCGATCGCTTACCAAATTATCGAAACAGAACTAGGTCGTCCAATTCACGAAAGTTTTAGCGAACTGTCACCTCACCCAGTCGCTGCTGCTAGCTTGGGTCAAGTATACCGGGGTCGTCTGGTCAGCGGCGAAGAAGTCGCCGTGAAGGTGCAACGCCCCAACTTACACCCGGTGATTACACGCGACCTATATCTAATGCGTTGGGCAGCAGGTTGGCTAGCTCCTTGGTTGCCTTTAAATCTCGGTCATGACTTAACTTTAATTGTGGATGAGTTTGGCACAAAGTTATTTGAGGAAATTGACTATATTAATGAAGGCCGCAACGCCGAAAAATTTGCTAGCAACTTCCACAATGACCCACAAGTAAAAGTTCCAGGAATTTATTGGCGTTATACCAATACCCACGTTTTAACCTTGGAATGGATTAACGGCTTCAAGCTAACGGATACTCAACACATCCGCGAAGCAGGTTTAGACCCAGAAGCGATCATCCAAATTGGCGTGACATCAGGATTGCAACAGCTTTTAGAATATGGCTTCTTCCATGCTGACCCTCATCCTGGCAATTTATTTGCTGTACCCGATGGTCGTATGGCTTATATTGACTTCGGCATGATGGATCAGTTGGAAGAAAGCACCAAAGAAACGCTGGTCGATGCACTAGTGCATTTGGTTAATAAAGACTATACCGACTTAGCCGAAGACTTCGTAAAATTAGGGTTTCTAACTCCAGACACGAATATTTGCCCGATAGTGCCAGCACTAGAAGCGGTGCTAGGAAACGCTATTGGTAAAAATGTCAAGGATTTTAACTTCAAAACTATTACCGATGAATTTTCGGAACTGATGTACGAATATCCTTTCCGAGTTCCGGCAAAGTTTGCCTTGATTATTCGTTCTCTAGTTACCCAAGAAGGTATTGCCCTTAGCCTCAACCCCAATTTCAAAATTGTGGAAGTGGGTTATCCCTATATAGCGCGGCGGTTGTTGACAGGAGAATCGCCGGAATTAAGACGACGATTATTGAATGTGTTGTTCAAAGATGGTAAATTTCAGTGGCAGCGGTTAGAGAATTTGATTGCGATCGCTCGTACCGATAACAACTTTGATGTATTGCCCACAGCGCAGATGGGGTTCCAATACTTAATGTCGGCAGAAGGCAAGTTTCTAAGGCGACAGTTGGTGCTTGCTCTCACCGAAGATGACCGCCTCCACACCGAAGATGTCCAACGCCTGTGGAATCTGGTTAAAGATGACTTAAAACCGGATCGTTTATTAAATGTAGCGATCGGGATTTTAACAGAATTATCCAGAGAAGGGGCAGCCGCTATTCTGCCAAAAGCGACATTACTTGGGTCTTTTGCTGAGAACCAGTCAACAAATAAAAAGTAAAAATTTTTAATAGAAATTAGGAGTTTTCATGTATTATTTTCCTGAGCAACCGCCTTACCTTCTCTTACTTGTTGGCTTTTTGATAGCATTAACATCTGGTTTGGCATTATCTGGCACTTTGAAAGTAATTGTGCAGAACTGGCCAAGCGAACGAGCAGAAAATACTCAGCCACGTTCCTCACTGAAACAATTACTTGTACCATTTATCGGCATAACAGGCGGTACTTGTCTATTTATGTCTTCAGGCTTAGAGATATTTGGCTTTCCCTCATCCTTGGCTTTAGGAGTCGGTCTACCAATTAGTCTATTTACTTGTTTGCTAGTTTGGTTGCAGTTGGGAAGTATGATGACCTTTATACAACGCGAAGGTATGCAATCTTTAGATTTAGATTCTTTTTCTTAGAAGAGGGTTAAATAGTAGGAAGCCTCACAAATATCTAAAATTACAGTAAATACTCACCGCCAGCAATGATGCTCTACTAAAAATGAGATCGTTAGCTAGTGGTGAATAATTATTTTTTACTGAAATTTCATTATTCCAGGATTTAATTGCGTTAAAATTACCTTCTTAATTAGTGGGCAATAGATAAGCTAGAAAATAAACAACATTTTAGTCCACTTTTGCTTAATTACTTAGTCATTCTATCCTTTAAATTACGATAGTTAAGCTTAATATTGTTAACTTTTTGATTGAAAAAACTTGTAGTAGTCTTTTGTAGTCGCATAAGCTGACTCTGACGCCTAAAACTTTTGGGTCTTTGTTCTGGCGAGTTTAAATACCTATAATGCAAAAATACATCTCGATATGGAATATTAACATCTTCACCAGCGCAAAGTTGAGTAAAGTGTGGTGAAGTTATACTCATATAGTGCAGATATGTTAGCCGCCGTCCTTGGTCGTAAAGGATGTTATCTACCACATCAAATTGAGAATTCCAATGGTTGCCAGTTGCCTGTTTGCAGTCATGAAAAGCAAAGTTATAATAGGAAACTCCACTTCTCAATACCATGTAGTTAAATAAAGATTGGTCAGGGCCTCCAAGAGCCATGACATCAGCTTCACCAGCCTGTAATTTATCGAGTAGGTTTGCTAATGTAGCTTGAGAAAAAATATGTTTTTTAGTTGCAAACCAACCTGCACAAAATATATGAGAATGCAATTTTTCTCGATCAAAAATTTGCTGTATAAGTTCTGGTGAACCATCAAAAATATATTTCAATTCAGATTTATATTGAAAATCATTTGTTACCCAATCATATTTATCTAATTTTTCATATATATAGTCTATAGGCCCCATAAGGAGCGTATCTGCATCAAAATAAATAAATTTATCAAAGGGCCCATCTAAACCACAAAGCTTACGATGCATTGGTAGACGATAAAGTTCTGGAAGCCCCCATTTTCGCCAACCTTTTTGTGCCCTTAAGTGATTTTGCCAGACCTGGGTTGCAAAGTCATCCCAGTAAGCTATAGAATCAGAATCTTCAAATAAAGTGACATTATCTCTAGATGCAATCTCTGCCTTTACTTGGTCTAACTGTTTATTATATGGAATTATACAAATAGGAATTTTCCTACCAGCATTAGCTTCTATACTGTTGAGCAACGCCACTAATTGGTCATAGACAACATCATTGGCTAGGATATAAATACCATCAATCATTGGGATACTCCTAATATTAAGTACGCGCAGAAACAAAGGGAAATAAACGGCGAGTCAGTTTGGGAATGAAGGCAAATTTACCCTCATGCAGATAACGATAGTGTTCCCACAATTGCCAATAGGGACTACCAGTTTTCATCCGCGTACCAGCCCAGTGAAGATATTTTAGTCGTTGTCCTCGGTCATACAAGGCGTAATCTTGCTGTTGGAAATTTCGCGAACCGGCCCAACTACCAGGCCCTCCCCCAGGAATTTTTACGAGATTTCCACGTTTGGAAATTAATTTAAGAACAAGATAATTTAAAATTGGTTGGTCTGTAACTCCTTGAGAAAAATCGAAATATTCACGATGTGCGGCACACTCGCGCAAAGCTTCATCCATTTGTTGTTCGGTAATAGCTCCTTTTCTCGAAGCCCAAAAACCGCTGTTGAAAACATCTTGAAGTTGGGCATCGGAAAAAATTTGCTGCTCTTTCACAAATGGGGAAAATATATTTCGCAGCTTTTCATTAGCATGATGGTAATCACAGCAGAAGAAATCGACTTCTGAAAGTTTGTCTAAATTGTCGGCAATTTTTTCAAAAACGACAATATCCGTATCAATATAAATAAATTCATCTAAAGGCCCAAACCACGCCACTAATTTACGCATTTTGTTGGGTAAGGCAAGGAAATCTCGGTCAAAAATTTCGCCGATGCGTTTGGTAAAGCTATCAATAAGTTCTAAATCTGGGAAAATTTGGACGTTGTGTAAGGTAGCAAGCTGTTCTGCAACCTTGTGATAATTTTCATTAAAAGGTATGAGATAAATGGTAACTTCTGGGTCATAGTAACGAATGCTATTGAGTAAAGCAATAGCATTATCGATAACGCGGTCATTGGCAACTATATAAATGCCCCTACTCATAAATTATCCTTGTTTAATTAACTTAAATTTTTGCAAAGCTCTGGTAAGTAAATTTGGTACTGGAGCGTCATTATAATTTTTAGGAGGACTGGTAAATACTGGACGCTTTTCTGGTTCGTGTAAGTAACGATAATAGAGAAATAACTCTCGATAGGGAAACTCAATGTTTTCTCCCGCACACACTGCTTGATTGATATTAGGAGGAATCCCAATGTAATGGAGATAAGTTAGTTGATTACCGCGATCGTAAAGAATATGTTCTCGTTCCTCGAAATGTTTGGAGCTAGCAGAACATCCTGTTTTTTCATTATCTGGCAATTGGCGAGCAAAGTTATAAATAGAAAGATTAGACCTCATTACCATGTAGTTGATTAATGGTTGTTCGCCAGCACCACCATACAAAATTTCTGACTCGCCATTTTGTAAATGTGATATTAGCCAATCTCTTTTTTCTGAGTCAAATAGCCCTTGTTTAGCGCCATAAAAGCCTGAGCAAAATATTTCGGAATCAATGCGTTTTTGCTCAAAAACTTTTAGTAATTTGGGAGAATTAACATTATATATTTTACTAACGTCTGTAAATTGGAAATCGTAGACTACAAAATCATAACTATCTAGCTTTTCAAACACTGCTGCAAGTGACTTCATTACCAATGTGTCTGCATCTAAATAGATAAACTTCTCAAATGGCCCATCAAAAGCGCAAAAACGACGGTGAGCGCCATAAAGACGGGATTTACTCCGATTCAATCGTTCTGGGGCTGCTGCGAGCATAAATTGATCCCAGCGATTGATTGATTCTTGGTCATCGTAAAGAAATACATTGGGGCGTTTAGCTATTTCATCAGCAATTCGTTGTGTCCGATCGTCAAAAGGATAGATACAAACAGGAGTTTCTGGGCCTAAGATAACATCAATACTATTGAGCAAAGCCACCAATTGATCGAAAACATAATCATTGCCAAGGGTACAAATACCATTCATAATTTATGAGTGTTGATCGACAAAGTTTGATAACCAGTTAAGCAGGTTTAATTTGTGTAAAATGATTTGACGTGCTTCTGCGATCGCATCTTTTGCAGCATACCAAGCATCAGGTGTAGCTGTCACTTCTTGGATGTAGGCAATGCCTTTTTCATCTAAACTGGGCAACCGCAAAAAACTACCAGGCGGCAATAACTTATCAGCAGCCGGGCCGCCATAGTAAATTGGTAAACACCAAGCAAGTAAACTATCCCAAAGTTTCTCACTCACATACCAATTATTATCAGCATAGTTTTCAATTGCCAGATTGTAATAGTATGGTGCCATGCCATACCATTTGTTACCTAATTCTCCCGAACTGTTCGCCCATTCTGGTAAGTTACGCCCATACAAATCAAATTTCATGCCACTAGATTGCAAAGATTGTAAAAAATCTAAACGCTGGCGATGATTGGCTGTGCGGCTAATTCCCGAAGTAATCCAACTACATGGGGCAACTTTTGGGGGTGGTGGCATTTCATTTAAATCTTGAAATGAATTTGAGTGATACCAAATAGCAGGCATATAGTCAGGAATGGGAGCAAAATCATCGGGGCCAGAAACGTAGCCACAATACTTCTGGGCTTCTTGATAATTATGATTAGTTATTTTTAGAACTTCATCTAAAGGCGGTTCTCTGAGCAAATAAATAATCCGCTCTTTGTTAACGCCACGCAGTAGAGATTCAACATTTACTACTGGTTTTTGCTGCTGTTTGCGAAAACTATCTAACCAAGATTTTGGTGGCGGTGCTTGGGGAAAATCAAATTGATATAGCAACATAAAGTCTGGCTTTTCTGCCATTTTCAACATTTGGATGTTGTTCCAAACACCAAAGTAGTGCGGAGTTTGTTGCCATAACCAATCTTTATTTTTAGCAAGGCCTGAATAGCTGCTAATCATGCCAACAGTTTTAATAGTCATAAATCGTATTTATTCGGTTATTTTTGTACCGTTATCCTAAAATTGGTGGACGTTGATCCTCTTCTACGTAGCTTAATATTTTGGTAATTCTATTTTCCCAAGAAAATTGCTGGGCAAAATCTATACTAGCTGCATAACCCTCTAATTTTCTGGGATAAGTTTCTAAAGTATGTTGAATAGATTCGGCAAGTTTATGCGGGTTATCTGGTGTACACCAACTGGCAATCAAAGGTGATGTTTTGAATTCCATTAAAGGTGGAATCTCAGTTGCAACTATAGGAGTGCCAGCAGCCATGTACTGAAAAAACTTAACTGGATTCGTGAAATCTGCTGATTTTCCAGCGCAGTGAGGATGAACCAAAATATCAGCTGCTTGAAACAAGCTGACTAATCGTTCTCGTGGAAGTATCCAGCCTAAAAATTTAACGTTTTCGACATTTTTATCTCTGGCTATTTGTTGATATGCTTGTACTTGTGCTTCTGTTCCTCCGGTGATGACAAATTGAATTTCTGGTAATTCTTTGGCGGAATCAATTAAGAGATCGACTCCTTTGAAAGGATACAAAGCGCCTGAATAGACAACTAAATGCTTACGTCCATTTATAAGCAATTCTTGCCGCCACCTTTCGGCTGATTCGGGCTGTCTGATTAAAAATGATTGATTGAATCCGTTATGTAGCCAAACTACTTTTTCCGGTGGCATTCCATTTTCTATTAGGCTTTGCCGGATGGGTTCTGACTGAGTTATAGCTATTTTAAAATAGGGACTGTGGATGATATCTTGTTCAAATTTTCGGTCTTGAAAGTAGTGACGTTCATAAATTGTCGGAACTTTATTTTTGACTGCGGCTTTGACAAAGTTCCAATCTCGCGTGTGGACAACTTTAGTATGAGGTAGGATATGAACTGGTAAATAATATTTAGTTACTACTGTACTAGAGTTAGTAAATTTACCACCTATTTTATCGATAGGCCAAGGCATTGGTAATGCGGCCATTTTGAGCTTTTCTTGCACATCGTAAAATTCAATAAATTCTTTGTCGGGACTTTTGGGCTTATAAGGATAAATTAACGATAGTAGATTAACATAATAATTTTTTTTATCTGGATAAATTAAAACTGAAGAGTAGCCTAAGTTAGCTGCGGCGTTGGCACAAAGAACATCATGAATTTCGTGTGCTGTGTCCGGCTTGAATGATAGCTCTCCGGTGTAGAAAATATATTGATTTTTCTTGGAAGAATTTACCATTTTTTTTGGGATGATAAGTTTTTTAAGATTGGGGTATAAGTACTTTTGTTCCTGACATTAATTAAAATTAAACTTTATTTTCAAAAAGCTTTAAGACATCTAATAGGTAAATAGCAGATTGATAAGATTCTGCAATTAATAGATTTTGTTTTTGGGGTTCGGATTCTAATTTATCGGCTAGCAAGTGCAGAGAGCTAATCAGAGGATAGAGACGCGTGCGAAACTCATCCGAGATATGACTAAAGTTTTGATATTGGTTATGTTCATCTTGATTTTGGTCTATATCTGACGATGACTGCCAGTTAATTTTCAGGTTAACTACATCGCTGAAGAGATCGATGGCGTTGAGAACTCTTAAGGCTGAGTTGTATGATTGGTCAATTAATTCCTGGCGTTCTTGAGAATTGTCTACTAGATCGTCAACTAATAGTCCCAGGAAACCAATCATTGAGTTAAGCCTTGTACGCAGTTCGTGAGAAACGCGATTAAAGCTGGGATTAGTTTTGGTGGAAACTTCAGTCTGATCGGCAAATTGCATTGAGTAGAGGCGTGAGTAGTAACCCCCTTTTTGTAAAAGTGTTTCATGGGTTCCCACTTCTACCACCTGTCCTCGATCTAAAACGGCAATTTGATCGGCTTTTTGGACTGTGGAAAGGCGGTGAGCAATGACAAGGGTTGTGCGATCGCGACTTAAGTCGTCGAGTGCAGCTTGTACTAAGCGTTCGGAAACGGTATCTAAAGCGCTGGTGGCTTCATCTAAAATCAAAATTTCTGGATTTTGCAGGAGAGCGCGAGCGATCGCTAATCTTTGCCTTTGTCCACCAGACAACATCACACCGCGATCGCCAATTTGACTGTCGAATCCTTGAGGTAATTTATCAATAAATTCATAAGCATTTGCTCGTTTGGCTGCTGAGATAATTTCATCTTCAGTAGCTTCCGGTCTTCCATAAGCAATGTTATTTCGCACCGAGTCATTAAAGAGAAATGTATCTTGACTGACAATTCCCATGTGCGATCTGAGAGATTTGATATCAAAATCACGCAGGTCTGTGCCATCGATAGAGATACTGCCAGATGTCGGATCGTAAAATCTGGGTAAGAGGTCAGCCAAGGTGGACTTACCTGCACCAGAACCACCTACCAAAGCGAGAGTTGTCGCACGGGGTAAAAATAAATTTACATCTTTGAGTACTAACTTTTCATGACTGGGGTAGGCAAAGGAAAGTGAATTAAAACCTATTCCTTCTTTTAATTCTGTGTAGATTAGATTACCGTTTTTCATAAACGGCTTGCGATCGCGACTTAAAAACTCACTCACTATTTCTACGCTAGTAGCACTATTGGCAAAGCTACTACGAAGACTATTTAACTGAGAGACCAAAGGTAGCAGTCGCAGTAATACTAATAAATATGTCAGTAGTACCGTTGAAAGGAAAGAAACCTGGTTGGCAAAGAAAGTTTTACTCAAGAATACAATCAAAAGTAAGGCTATAACTCCCATCACCTCACTTATCGGTCCGATCGCTTGTGAGTTTATCTGAGATTGAAAATCTGCCTTCTCGCGATCGCGGATTAATTTAGTAATTTTTTGATATTCTCTGTCTTCATTGGCAGTTGACTTTACTAAACGAATTCCATTCAATGTTTCTAAAACACTGATGGAATAAGATGTAGACATTTCTGATAGTTGTTGACCAAATTTTTTCGCTCTACTAATTGTGTATTGATTGATTAATGTTATAAAACCTAATAAAATTGTTGCTGCGATGGTTAGCTGCCAAGAAATTGCTAATAATAAACCAACGAAAACTAAAATTGTAATTATTAAAATAATTAAATTGATAATACTCCCGATAGCGCTAGAAGTGCGGGCAGTTTCCGAACCAAGGCGATTAATAATATCGCCTACTTTTGTTTTTGAATAATAGTCTATATCAATATCTAGCAATAGCTCTAAGCTAGCTTCGCGAATATCCGCATTTAATCTCCGAGTGAAAACACTCGATGTTAAAATACTAAAATAACTAGATAAGTTTTTTAAGAAAATTATAAATATAATTATTCCAGCCATTCCCAAATTCCGAGAATTTTCGGGAAGATTATCAAATGGAAACATTACTGCTTTGAGAATCGGAGGAAAACCAGTTAAATCTACTGGTTGTCCGACAATTCTCAAAATTACTGGCACAATCAAAGTTACACCGACACCATTAAATAAAGCACCAGAAAATCCCAACAGCATTGTTAGGATAATTAAACCTGGATAGGGTTTGGCGAATCTTAGTATTAGTTTTCTGGTAGACATTGGGTATTTTTATGCCAATTTAACTTAATTAATAATATTATTCACAACTGAGCAATTA
This sequence comes from Nostoc sp. ChiSLP03a, assembly GCF_034531215.2. Classification (NCBI taxonomy): domain Bacteria; kingdom Bacillati; phylum Cyanobacteriota; class Cyanophyceae; order Nostocales; family Nostocaceae; genus Nostoc; species Nostoc sp. ChiSLP03a. The sequence continues at coordinate 7,640 of NZ_JAVRBQ020000151.1, read as the reverse complement.
CTGATTTGAGCAAAGAAGCCATAGCCTCGATGCTATAGTGTTCCACACATCTTTCTCTTGCCTTGATACCTTTCTGGCTTGCTGACTCTAAATTCTGAAAAATCAATTGAATTTGTTCAGCAATTTGCTCAGGACAACCAGGCTCGACTAAATAACCAGTATCACCTAAAAGTTGGGGAATATCTCCAACGCGTGTTGATAATACAGGTTTAGCCATTGCCATCCCATCTGTCAACTTCAAGGGAAATTGAGCGCGAGTTTCTGGAGTATCTCGCTGGGGAACAACTACAATGTGAGCAGCTGCTACCAAGTCAGGCATAACGTCGGCTGGATACTTAGGTAATTTGATAATCCAACGTCCCCACTTTTGTTGAAGTTGTTTATCATAATCATCATAAGGACTACCACCTACAATTACTAGTCTCAAGTCTGGTTGATTAAGTTTATCGAGCGCGATCAGAACATCTTCTAAACCTTTATAAGGTCTTGGCGCGCCGGGAAACATTAAAATCCGATATTCAGATAAACCATAACGATTCCTACTAGACTCAGCATCATATTGAGCGGGATCGAATAAGGAAACATCTTTGCCATTCGGAACAAATGTACCACCAAAACGCTGCTGCAAAAATTTAGTATGCACTGTCACAGCATCAGCGTGACTTACCAAACCTTCCATCCATTTCACGTATAAAGTATGATGAGGATTTTTGAGTGCGCCCTGTGGTTTCAACAAATCCCTAGCTAATTCTTTGGGTGTAGGATGATAATGCCAGTTATCACCGCCATGCCAGCTAAGTTCCCAATCATCTATATCTAAAATTAATGGCTTTCTAGTGAATATTTTCCTTAATAGTCCAACTCCAAAACTTGCTATTTGTGGTTTGATAGCATAAATTATATCGCCATTTATTTTTGGTAAAAATTTTTGAATTTCTCCAAAAAACTCTGGAAAGTCTTTGCCTGGTAAGTTATAAACGTTGAATTCGGATGATAAATTTAAATAGAAGTTATTTCCAAATAAAAAACCCATAATCTCAACTTCATATCCTAACTGATTAAGAGCTTTTGCTATCAAATATGCACGCAGAATTGCTGCACTTGATAAATCGGAAACCAATAAGGATATTTTAGAAAATTTTTTCACTATTTTTAGACTTATTTTTATTTAATTTTTCCAGAATTTGTCAGCTGTTGCTAAATCTGCAAATCTTAATTTAATTTGTTTTGTCGGAGTTGGAGCAACTAAAGAAATTAGGTATCAATTCATCAAGATACAAAGTTTTTCTGAGGAATTTTTAAGATTTCATGGTAAAGTGCCAACATCTCTGAAGCAACAGTATCCATTGTACGTACTGGCTGGATACCTTGACGTAACTTAGCTAGTAAATCGGCGTCTTTGGCTAAAGTTGCGATCGCTTGTGCCCATGCTTGGACATCTTTAGCTGGAACTAACCAACCATCGATGCCGTGACGGACTAACTCAGCAATCCCTCCTAAATTTGAACCTAGTACGGGAATGCCCATAGCTTGGGCTTCTAAAGCAACTATGGGGCCAGTTTCTAACCACTGCGACGGTATTGCTAGTATATCGAAACCTGCTAATGCGTCTGGTACTGCTTCGCGTGAAAGTGGTTCAGCAATCCGAATCCGGCTGTCACGAGCCGCGATCGCCATCACTTTTTCACGATTGGCAGCACCGTATTTTCCCGGATGAGTAGCATGAAGAATTAACTCTACAGGTATATCATTCGGTAGACTATGTACCGCTTCTACTAAAACTTGTACCCCTTTAGTTTCTTGCCAGCGACCCAAAAAGCCAATTTTTAATGTAGAGTTTTGTAGTTTGTTTGGTGTTACTTCACGTTGAAAAGTGTTAGCAACACCTTGCCGAGAGACAGTAAGTTTTTCAGGAGGAACGTTGTTTGCAACAAAAGCATTGTATTGCCAATTACTCGTTACAACAATGCGATCGGCTAGTTTTGCTAGTTGCATCAAATTGCGTCGATGTTGAGACACTAGGGTAGGAATACCAAGAGTTTTACCAAGCAGGCGTAGCTTAAAATTTTTAGAGGTAAGTAATTTTGTTTCTGCTGCGATGCCAACATCCAAAGGAACTTGACCTAAAGCCTTGAGCATCCAAGGCGATACTTGTTTTGCTACTCCCAAACATTGACTACAATTAACAGAGTCAATCAGCCCATTGCAAGGTTCTTCACCCCAGCGCATCATCGTACCACGCAGACATATAGGCTCAGGTATGTGGACGGTGACTACAGTAGCCATCCCTAACTGGCGGGCGAGAGCAAGATGATGTAAACCGCAGTCAAATCGCCATGAATGTTGATGGTAGACATCGGCTCGATTGTTTTCTAGCCAATTAGCAAAAGTTTTAAAGCCGCCGTGGGGTAGCTGTTTGTGTACTTGTATCTTGCTGGGGTTAGGAAAAACAGGATAACGATAAACTGAAATGCCATTGTATTCGTAAGTATCTTCCTCTGTACCTTGTTTAGGAGCAGCGACAATACTTTCAAGTCCATGTACTTGTAAGCCATGCAGTAGTGAATCTAAGTATACTTCAGCACCGGCTGATGAATCTGGAAAATACCAGCTAGTTGTATGGATTAGCTTCATTTATGAACCTGCAAATGAAAAATTGGAAAGCTCATCTTTTTTTCACCACGATTGATTGCTCTATTTAGTTGTTATTAACACCTATCTTTTATAAATAATCCAAGGTGAATCTATAAAATTCCGTATTATCCGTATTAATAGTTAATATGTACAAATAAAAATTTTTCGATGACTGATTTGGTGTTTTTGAGTAAAAAAGACAATTTAGGACAAAAAGAACAGAATAAATCTAACTTAGCTTTTACACTTCCTCCCAGAGAAATTTTACTGATATACCCAAATCATAATTTATAGTTAATTAGCATAGTTTTAAGTATTATTACGGTTGTGTACTATCATAGTATTTATGGACTTTCTCAACCTTTTCTGATTGAGATATTTAAGATTGCTGAAAAGTTCCAAAGTATTTACTTGAAAGGGAGATATTAAGTAATGCAAGTAATCAGGCTTGAGGCACTCTCAGATAACTACATATTTTTGCTGGTGGATCGCCAGAAACAAATTGCTGCGGTTGTCGATCCAGCAGAGGCCGAACCAGTACTAAAGCAACTTGCACAGTTAAAAGCTGAGTTGGTGGCGATTTTCAACACACACCACCACAATGACCATGTAGGTGGCAATCAGAAATTAATAGAATACTTCCCGCAACTAACAGTCTACGGTGGCGTCGAAGATCGCGGGCGAATTCCGGGACAGCAGGTGTTTTTGCAACAAGGCGATCGCGTCCAGTTTGCAGATCGCACAGCTGAAGTTATTTTTGTTCCCGGACATACCCGCGCTCACATCGCTTACTACTTTCCCCCCGAAAAATCTGGTGAGACAGGCGATTTATTTTGCGGCGATACCTTATTTTCTGGCGGTTGCGGTCGCTTGTTTGAAGGAACACCAACCCAAATGGTAGATTCTTTAACCAAACTGCGCTCTCTACCAGATGATACGCGTATTTGGTGTGCCCACGAATACACTTTAGGAAATCTGCAATTTGCCCTAACTGTGGATGGCGACAATGCCGACTTACAAAGACGTTTCAACGAAGTGAAAACTTACCGTAGTCGAGGAGAAGCTACCATACCCTCGCTGCTGGGAATGGAGAAGCGAACTAATCCCTTTTTACGTTGGGATCAGCCATCATTACAATCAACCGTTAAAGGTGGTGATGGAGTGCAAACCTTTGCGCGAATACGGGAAATGAAAAATAACTTTTAGATATTGGGCATTGGACGTTAGGAGTGCTGAGTGCTGAGTGCTGAGTTAGGAGTTAAGAGTTAAGAGTTTTGTTTATCTCCTTGTCCCTTTGTCTCCCTTGTCTCCCTTGTCTCCCTTGTCTCCCTTGTCTCCCCTGCTCCTCTGCTCACCTGCTCCCATTCCTCCAACTTTCTAGCGCTAATAGTTGCGATCGCACCCTTTCTTTCGCTACGATCTGTAAGCTTTAGGGTATTAGGCCAAAAAGCTTGGAATACAGCACTGAGATTGTGAGCTATGCTGCCCAAACCCAAATTAATCATATTTTACCGGAAAAACGAAAAACGATGGCGAAACGCGTGCAGTTAGTTTTAAATCAGGATATCAGCAAGCTGGGAAAATCTGGCGATTTAGTGGAAGTAGCTCCTGGCTACGCTCGTAACTATCTGATTCCCCAGAAATTGGCAACCAATGCCACTCCTGGTATTCTCAAGCAAGTAGAACGCCGTCGCGAGCAAGAGCGTCAACGGCAATTAGAACTAAGACAACAAGCTCTTGAGCAAAAAGAATCTTTAGAAAAAGTTGGCAGCTTGACAATTGCCAAACAAGTTGGTGAAAACGAAGCAATTTTCGGTACTATCACCACCCAAGATGTTGTAGATGCAATTAAGGCAGCCACCGGTCAAGAAATCGATCGGCGTGGAATTACCATCCCCGATATTAACCACCTTGGTACCTATCAAGCCGAAATCAAGCTGCATTCTGAAGTAGCGGCGCAAGTCGATATTCAAGTAGTAGCTAGCTAACTCAGGAGAGGGACAAAGGGACGCAAAGATGTAGGGAATGAGGATGAGGGAGCAAGGTAAGTAAAAGTGAACAACTCCTAACTCTTGTACAGACGCGATTAATCGCGTCTCTAATCCTACACAGACGCGATTAATCGCGTCTCTAGCAAAATCTCAAAATAAAATCGTTTATGGCTGAAGAATTGAGTTTTCAAGGCGATGGTAGCGATGCCTACGGCGGTCAACTACGCCTTCCACCACAAAATATTGAGGCGGAAGAAGCGATTTTGGGGGGTATTTTGCTAGATCCAGAAGCGATTAGTCGAGTTAGCGATCGCCTTCTTCCCGAAGCTTTTTACATTAGCGCTCACAAAGATATTTATCAAGCAGCTGTGAGGCTCCACGCTCAAGGTAAACCCACAGACTTACTCTCTGTGACAAGTTGGCTGACCGACCATGAAATGCTAGCCCGGATAGGTGGTAGAAATAAATTAGCAACTCTGGTAGACCGTACAGTGTCAGCCGTGAATATCGACGCCTTAGCAGGGTTAGTCATGGAAAAATACCTGCGGCGACAATTAATTAAAGCTGGCAATGAAATTGTACATCTTGGTTACGAAACAGAAACCGAGTTACCACAAGTTTTAGATCGGGCAGAACAAAAAGTTTTCGGTGTTACTCAAGAGCGTCCCCAATCGGGTTTAGTTCACATTTCTGATACTCTAATTAATAATTTCCAGGATATTGAAGATAGAAATCAAGGCATCGCTTTACCTGGAATTCCCTGCGGATTTTACGATTTAGATGCCATGACTAGCGGCTTTCAGCGTTCTGATTTGATTATTATTGCGGGCCGCCCATCAATGGGGAAATGTTTGCATGAAAATGTGGAAATACTTTTGAGTGACGGGAGTATCTCAACTATTAAAGAAATATATCATCGTCGGCAAGCTGAGTTAATAACTTTAGGAAATGATTGGAAGTTTCATTTAACTCAAGCTTTAGCCTTTGTTAATGACGGCATTAAACCAGTTTTTAGTGTTACTACTCGCTTAGGACGATATATTGAAAGTACTATCACCCATCCTTATTTAACCATCAATGGATGGCGACAACTTTCAGAATTAAGAGTAGGGGATAAAATTGCTGTAGCTCGTAAACTTAATGTATTTGGGACAGAAACTATCCGCGAGTGTGAAGTTAAATTATTGGCATATTTCATAGGTGATGGGTGCTTAACAGATTCAACACCAGAATTTACTAATATTAACTCTCGCATCCAAAATGATTTCACATACGCTGTTATCAGCTTTTCACCCAAGTTGAAAGTTAGGATAGAAATTAGGAGTGAACGCACCCCAATACTTTATGCAGCTATGTCTCAAGGGCAAAAGAATCCTTTAACAACATGGTTGGAAAACATAGGACTATGGGGCAAAAAAGCTGATGCCAAAATCATTCCGCAAGCTATTTTTAAATTGGAGCGATCGCAAGTTTCCTTATTCCTCAATCGTTTATTTGCAACCGATGGATGGGCTACAGTATTTACAAGCGGTCAATCGCAGTTAGGCTACTGTACTGTCAGCGAAAAATTAGCTAGACAAATACAACATTTGTTATTGCGATTTGGAATTATTGCCAGTTTGAAAAAACGCTCTGTGAAATATAAAGACACTCACAGACAAGCTTGGCAATTAGATATTACTGATGCCCAGAGCATCAAAAATTTTATCTCAGAAATTGGTATTTTTGGCAAAGAAGAGGCATTAACTAAGGTCGCAGATGCAATAGCTAAAAAGAGATATCAAACAAATCGTGACATCATTCCAATAGAAATTTGGGAACAGATAACAACAGCTAAAGGTAATGAACCTTGGACTCTTTTAGCTCAACGTGCCGGAATTCAAGGGTATTCAAATATCCATGTTGGGAAACGTGCTTTAACACGAGAAAGGCTTTGGATATTAGCAAGTACTTTAGAAAATTCGCCACTTCAACAGTTAGCAGCGAGTGATGTGTACTGGGATGAAATAGTTTCGATTGAATCGATGGGATGCAAACAAGTTTATGACTTAACAATCCCAGAAACACACAATTTTGTCGCCAATGATATCTGTGTTCACAATACCGCGTTCTGTCTGAATCTAGCTCATAATATCGCTGCTTCTTATAAATTACCAGTTGCTTTTTTCAGCTTGGAAATGTCCAAAGAGCAACTGACGCAACGTCTATTAGCTAGTGAAGCGCAAATTGAAAGTAGTTATTTGCGAACTGGGCGGCTGAGTCAAACACAGTGGGAACCTTTAAGCCGTGCTATTGGTATACTTTCCGAAATGCCAATTTATATTGATGACACGCCGAATATCACAGTTACACAAATGCGTAGTCAATCAAGAAGACTGCAAGCTGAAATTGGCACTGAATTAGGATTAATTGTAATAGATTACTTGCAATTGATGGAAGGAGCAGGTGATAATCGCGTACAAGAATTATCAAAAATTACGCGTCAACTCAAAGGTTTAGCGCGGGAATTATCTGTTCCAGTTATTGCCTTATCTCAGTTGAGTCGAGGGGTGGAAGCGCGGACTAACAAACGCCCAATGTTATCTGATTTGAGAGAATCAGGTTCGATCGAACAAGACGCCGATTTAGTAATAATGTTATACCGCGATGAATATTACTCTCCCGATACTCCCGATCGCGGCATTGCAGAAGTAATTATAGCTAAACATCGCAACGGGCCTACAGGTACTGCGAAACTTTTGTTTAATCCACAATTTACAAAGTTTCAAAATTTAAAAATTTAGTCAGACCAAATAATTATTTGAGCAATGAATGAGCCTGATTTACTCATTAATGATGTATTTTTGCCGAATAGTTATTCTCTATTTAATAGTCTTGTATAGCAACCGCCAAGGCGGTTAAGCGATAAACTGGAAGTAGACCTTGATGAAAGCTCCAGTAGAACCTCTGGGAAACTGATGCCCAAACCTTATAGTTATGACCTCCGGCAAAAAGTGATCCAAGCAATCTTGCTTG
>NZ_JAVRBQ020000150.1:0-12470 GCF_034531215.2 Nostoc sp. ChiSLP03a | reverse complement strand
CAATAGGTCATCAGTGATAGCATAAATTGTAATTATTTCGTTTAACATTACCCCTCCTAATTTTTCCTCTGGAGGGGATTTTATTGCTTATGCAATGCCACCTGAACACCTGCAAGCATAACTAGCAACTTGGGTTAATAGTGTGATTTAGCTCACAAGTTGCAAATAAAAATGATATAAAGATTCTACTAAAGACATCTGCTATTTCTATACAACAAAATGATAAAATATTACTTAATTAAATTTAAATTTTTACAAGAATTAAATAGGTAAAAATCAGCTGTATCATTGTAAGCAAAGTTAAATAATTATAGAAAATTATGATTTGTTGACTTCAGTCTTTTACGTTTTCGATGATATTGTTGTACTTTAATTTCAGTTTGATGACTAGATTATCTGAGCAATTCCTAAAAGCTTTCTTCACTCTTTTAAAAGTCAACTCCACAGATTTACAAATTATCATTGTATTTTAAGAGTTTTAACTTCTAAATCCTAACTTTGTTTGTATGGCAGAACAACAGCAGTGGACTATAACAGCAACTGAACAACCACCAGAGTGGTTTATCCAAGCAGTGAAACAGTATACACCTGCATCAAGTGGACTGTATGCAGCGCAGTTGTTGTGGCAACGAGGTATTAAAGATCGTCAACAATTAACAGCTTTTATCAACTATAAAGTTTATCAACCAGCAAGTCCCTTTGAGTTTGGGCAAGAAATGTATCTAGCGATCGCACGGTTGCGACAAGCATATAATACTAAAGAAAAAATCGCCATTTGGGGAGATTTCGATGCCGATGGGATTACTGCTACATCGGTACTTTGGGATGGATTGGGGCAGTTTTTCGCTCAAAATACTCAGTTACTTTATTATATTCCCAATCGCCTGAAAGAGTCCCACGGACTTAATAATCAAGGGATTGATAACTTAGCAAAAGAAGGTTGCAAATTAATAGTTACTTGCGATACAGGTAGCACAAATGTTGAGGAAATTATCTATGCTAAACAGCTAGGTATAGATGTAATAGTTACAGACCATCACACCTTACCAGCCGAACGCCCACCTGTTGCAGCAATTATCAATCCCCGCTATTTTCCAAAAGAACATCAGTTATTTAATCTGTCTGGAGTGGCAGTAGCTTATAAGTTGGTGGAAGCGCTATATCAAAGTCTACCTAATGTTGCAAAATATCCCTTAGAAGATTTATTAGATTTAGTTGCAGTTGGATTAATTGCTGACTTAGTGCAGTTAAGTGGAGATTGCCGCTACTTGGCACAGATGGGAATTCAACGGCTGCAAGAAGACTTTAAACAGCCAGCAGTAGCACGACGGCGGCCAGGGGTGGGAAGATTATTAGAATTGTGCCAGAAAAGTGGCGATCGCCCTACAGATATTTCTTTTGGTTTGGGGCCGAGAATTAACGCCGTTAGTCGCATTCAAGGTGATGCCAGTTTTTGCGTTAAATTATTAACTAGTCGGGATGTCAAACGTTGTAACGAACTCGCCGAAGTTACAGAACTCGCCAACGCCCGCCGCAAATCTTTACAAAAAGATGTACAAGCACAAGTAGCGCAAAAACTTACTCAATTAGATTTATCAACCACCAGCGTCATTGTCTTAGAAGATGCCCAATGGCCTGCGGGTGTATTGGGCTTAGTTGCGGGACAGGTAGCACAAGAAACTGGACGCCCGACGATTTTGTTGAGTACGGAAGGAGCAGGGGAAGCAGGGGAAGCAGGGGGAGCAGGGGGAGAGATTACTTCTTTATCTTCTAACTCAGAACTCAGAACTCAGAACTCAGAACTCATCTTAGCTCGTGGTTCTGCTCGTTCGGTGAATTCTGTCGATTTATATCAGCTGGTGAAAGAGCAAGCACATTTGTTACATCGCTTTGGGGGACATCCCTTTGCAGCTGGTTTGAGTTTGTTGGTGGAGAATATTCCTTTATTTACAGCGGCGATTAATCAGCAGTTGCGGCAATCTTTGGGTAGTACAACTCTAACGCCAACTGTACAAGCAGACTTGACGGTAACGGTAGCCGACTTGGGTAAAGAGTTATTTTTGGAACTGAAACTGTTAGAACCTTGTGGAATGGGTAATCCTGTTCCGAAATTGCTAATTCAAAACTGCTGGTTTGAAAATTCTTGGCATCGCAATCAGCAGGATTGGCAAGGGAAAAAGGTACAGTACATTAAAGCTGAGTTTGATATTCGGGATGATTCTAGCAGAAGTGCTTTTCCTGGCTTATGGTGGGGACATTACAAAGATGAATTGCCCATAGGAAGATGTGATTGCATAGCAGAATTAGACTACAACACCTTCAAAAAACGTTATGAAATCAGATTAATTGCCGTGCGTTCTTCTGCTAACTCAGCACTCACTACTCAGCATCTACCCTTGATCCTAGACTTACGGAATCAGGAACACTCAGCAACTCAACATGGGCTAAACCTTAGCTATCCGCTAACAGGACTAATTATTGAAGATTGTCCCACGAATTGGGATGATTTACGTATGTGGTTGCGGCGATGTTTGGCGATCGGCCGCTCTACGTCTGGGCTTGAGAATCAGCAACAATTAGCGATCGCTTGGTCTAAACCTAAGCATCAACCACCCAATCAAATTTGGCTGACTCTTGTCGGAATTGCCAAATATCTCAGTCGTACAAATCAACTAGTTACCCGCGGACAACTTTTAGAAAAAATCGGCATCAGCGACCAAACCTTACTTGTCGGAATCAAAGCTTTAAAATATTTAGGGTTTACAGTTAAACGACAAGACCGTTCTTTGCAAATTACCTGGAATCCAAACGATAGTGTAGAAAACCTTGCTGACGAAGCAGTTGCACGATTTTTAGCTGCTGTCCGAGAAGAACAATTTCAGCAAGAGTATTTTGCGGAAGTTCCTTTATCTACAATTGTGGCGATCGCCAGCTATGACAGTAAATAATTTAAAGGGTTTATAGCGTTTACTACCCTAACAAAATAGGGATTTTCAACCAAGTCCCATCTTGCGTAGTGCGATCGCGATCGCACTAAATTACAGCAGTTTGCAAGTATAGGAATTACCTAGCTTGTGAGTCCTATCGGGTGTCATCCCTGAAGTTAAAGAGGTGTCACAGAAGGCTCTTGCACCCTATCATTAACAGTTTTTGGTTCTACAACAGCTTCTCGACCTGTAATCAATCTAGAGCGACGATTACGAGTGATATAATTCCACGCCCACTGAAATACTACTAGTAATTTAGTGTCAAACTCGATTAAAAAGTAGATGTGGACTAGTAGCCAAAATGCCCAAGCAAGGAAACCTGTGAGTTTGATTAAGCCTAAATCTACAACAGCTAAATTTTGCCCAATCATCGCCAAACTACCCACATCGTTGTAACGAAATTGTGGCAAAGTTTTACCTTGAAGCCGTCGTTGAATTAATTTACCTACATACTCTCCTTGTTGTTTAGCTACAGGTGCAACACCAGGTAAGACTTTACTATCTTGGTGGGAGAAGTTAGCTAAATCTCCAATTACGAAAATGTTGTCATAACCCTCGATAGACAAGTCAGGTTCTACAATTACACGTCCTGAGAAATCGCACTCTACACCTGTACTTTCTGTTAAGACTTTCCCCATTGGGGAACCTTGGACACCTGCTGCCCACAAGATAGTTTTTGAGGCAATTTCTGTAAATTCATTGTCTTGCTTGAAAGTAACAATATCACCTTCAATATTTGTCACTCTGGTGTGAGTGTGGAGTTCTATACCCAACTTTTGCAAAGATACTGCTGCTGATGCCGATAACTCTGGCGCCATGTGTGGGAGGATGCGAGGGCCCCCTTGTAATAGTAAAATTCTCGTTTCTGAAGTGTCGATGCTGCGGAAATCTTCTTTGAGAGTTTTGTATGCCAATTCTGCGATCGCACCTGCTAATTCTACACCAGTTGGCCCACCCCCCACAATCACAAAATTCAAGAAAGCACGGCGTTTTTCTGGATCAGTTTCTTTTTCTGCTGCTTCAAATGCGCCAAATATCCGACGACGCATTTCTATCGCATCTTCCACAGTTTTCAAACCAGGAGCAACTTTTTCCCAGTGATCTTTACCAAAATAGGAATGGTTAGCACCTGTGGCGACAATTAATGTATCATAAGGTACTATTTCATCGCCCAAAATAACTTGTTGCGCTTTTGGATCAATCTCATTTACTTCTCCCAACAACACCTTTGTATTCTTGCTTTTGCTAAATACAGATCGCAATGGTGCGGAAATATCAGAAGGTGATAGCGTACCTGTGGCAACTTGATATAAAAGCGGCTGAAATAAATGAAAGTTACGTTTATCAATGAGAGTAACATTTACATTCGCTGCATTCAGACCCTTTGCTGCATACAGTCCACCAAAGCCGCCACCAACGACAACAACCCGATGTGGTGCATTCTTTTCAAGTGAGACTTCCATCAAAAATATTTCCTTGTGTTAAGAAGTTGTAACTATTCTTAACAAAGATGTAACAGCATTATGATAATGGTTGCTGTCTATTTAGAACAATTGAAGAAATGATGAAAGTAGTCAAAGTTAATTTTTATCGAGTAAGGCAGGGGGCATGAGGAAAACTGCCCGACGCTGGATGACTCACTACCGCTGTGCTATACGCCAGTCTTACAGAATTCAGAATGAATTCTGATTCCTGACTCTTGAATTCTGTTCGATGGATCGAGCCGCTCAAAATGTGCTTTGAATAATTCCGCCATCTACTTGCAGTATGACTCCGTTCACAAATAGGTTCTATAGCTAGAGCGCTGTGTAATATTAAACCGTTACCGCCCTTACCAATTGGGGCATAACCTTCTTTATTTAGCCTCTATACTGCCATAATGGCGTTAGGTCGCAAAAACTTTTAAGTGACAAACGAGATAATCTCGTTCGTATTGCTTTAATCCAAAGCGCAAGGTTCCTCTTGCCGTGGATAAGCAGCGTTCTTATCCACGGTGAGTTCTTCAAAGCGCAGCGATACACCCGTGGAGTTCGGGCGTGTTGAGCGCCAAGACTTTAGCGGGTCTGTTCAGCAGAAACGTCGAAGCGATCGAGCATCATCACCTTGTTCCAGGCTGCAACGAAGTCCTTGACCATCCGCTCGTGACCGTCATCAGCGCCATAGACTTCAGCAATCTGACGCAGCTGGGCGTTCGAGCCGAAGATGAGATCGCAGCGGGTTGCGGTGAACTTCGCTGCACCGGTTTCGCGATCGCAGATGTCAAAAAGCATCTCGCGATTGTCAACAGGCTTCCACTCGTAGTCCATACTGGTCAGAACACGGAAAAAGTCATTGGTCAAGACACCCGGTCGGTCAGTGAAGCTACCGTGCTTTGAATAGTCCCAGTTCTGATCGAGCGCCCGAAGTCCGCCAACTAGAACCGTCCATTCGGGCGCGGTCAGCGTCAGGAGCTGCGCTCGATCCAGGAAGATACGCTCTGGCTTCACCTTATAGCCAACCGCCTCATTGTGATAATTTCTGAAACCATCCGAAACTGGCTTCAGCCAATTAAACATTTCAACATCTGTCAGCTCCTGAGTCGTATCCATCCGCCCCGGAGTAAACGGGACGGCAACGGCAAGTCCAGCCTCTTGTGCAGCCTTCTCGACCGCAGCACAACCACCGAGGACGATTAGGTCTGCGATCGAGATTTTTTTGTTGCCCGACTGAGCGCCGTTAAAATCTGCCTGAATTTGCTCAAGGGTCGATAGCACTTCGCCGAGTTCCTGCGGACGGTTGATTTCCCAGTTTTTCTGGGGATTGAGGCGAACGCGCGCCCCATTTGCGCCGCCGCGCTTGTCGGAATGGCGGTGAATCGATGCCGCTGCCCAAGCGGCTGACACGAGCGCCGAAACCGAGAGTCCACTCGCTAAAATCCGCTCCTTGAGAGACTTAATATCGGCGGCATCCACGACATCATGATCGAGTGCCGGAATTGGATCTTGCCAGATCAGATCTTCCTCTGGAATTTCTGGACCGAGATAGCGCGTTTTCGGACCCATATCCCGATGGATCAGCTTATACCAAGCGCGCGCGAACGCATCGCTGAAGTAATTGAAGTCACCCAAGAAGCGCTGACAAACCTCGTGATAGGCCGGATCGACCTTTAAGGCAATGTCCGAAGTCATCATCATTAACGGGTGCTCAACGCCCGGTTGATGGGCATCCGGTGTCTTTGGCGCATCAGGATTGCTCGGCTTCCACTGAATGGCACCTACTGGACTCTTTGTCTGTTCCCAATCGTACTTAAAAAGATTGGTTAGGTAGCTGTTGTCCCACTGGGTTGGATTTGGAGTCCACGATCCTTCGATCCCGTTCGTCATCGTATATTCGGCAAACCCAGTGCCTTCAGGGTTCTGCCACCCCAAGCCCATCGCCTGAATCGGCGCGGCTTCCGGGGCTGGACCAATCTTGTCTGGCGAGACCATGCCGTGACTTTTGCCAAAGGCATGACCCCCTGCAATCAGCGCGACAGTTTCTTCGTCATTCATGCCCATACGCGCAAACGTCTCGCGAATGTCTCGCGCCGAGCCATAGGGGTCGCCTTCGGCGTTTGGACCCTCTGGATTGACGTAAATTAGCGCTTGATGCGAAGCCGCTAGCGGGTTTTCAAGGTCGTAGTATTGCTCGTCCGGTTTTCCAACCCACCGAATCGTGCGAGTGACCATCTCGTCAGGATGACCAGGGTGTTCCTTAACATCGTCAACTGGATCGCCGTTCCAGAACTCCGGTCCCCAGTATGTCGCGCGATCCGCCTCCCAGGCATCAATGCGACCGCCACCAAAGCCGAAGGTCTTTAACCCCATGATTTCGAGCGCGCAGTTGCCAGTCAGACTCATCAAATCAGCCCAGCTTATTGCCGCACCATATTTCTGCTTGATGGGCCAGAGCAGCCGTCGTGATTTATCTGTGTTCCCATTATCCCACCATGAATTGATGGGTGCAAAGCGTTGCATACCCTGACTCGCTCCACCCCGACCGTCTGCGATCCGGTAGGTGCCTGCGGCGTGCCACGCCATGCGAATCATTTGAGGTCCATAATTACCATAGTCGGCGGGCCACCAGTCCTTTGAATCGGTCAGCAGCGCTTTGATATCGCTCTTCAACTGTTCAAAGTCAAGCTTCGCGAAGGCTCCTTTGTAATCGAAATCTCGCAGTGGGTTAGCTTGGGGCAAATTTTGGTGAAGCAGTTCGACCTGAAGTCGGTTCGGCCACCAATCATCAACTTGCGGCTTGGAGCCGAGCGCGCCGCCAATGCGGGTTCCCCGGAAGGGACATTGTGCAGCAGGGGTGGCAGGGTTGTTGTTCATGGGGCTGTTATTCATTCAGTTCAATCCTTCTTCATTTTCAATTCTCTCTAACAGTTTATGTTAGTCAAGCTGTGTTGAGTGCCGCCATTTGTGGCGGTTTGAACGGCAAGTACCTTCATCGCTAAAGTTCTTGCAAGTGCTCAATGAGCTACCCTTTGCTAAGGGCATTCATTAGGGCACATTTATGCTATTAAACCGATATCTGACCAAAAACCTGCAAGATGTCCCGAAAAGGCTTATTTTACGTTGTAAATAACGGCTTTTTTGAATCGGAAGTAACAAATTATCAAAACCAGACAGGACAAGGGTTTCCAGACCATCTTGCAGAAAATTACTCAAATCTCGGCCACCCGTGACAGGTTGAGAGAATTGCACATTTGTCAAGTGGGTACGAAAAAAGGGGAGAAGTAATATAAGAATAAACAGTTTGTCCAAACTTAATTTCAATTAAACGTAAATTAAGAACAGGTGCGCCACCACGCCCAGTACTCCAGCATTGCTTGTCACCTTTAGCACCCGATTTTCATTACTTTACCATATATGCTGTGCTATTTCTCAAATCCTTTGCCGATAAGACCTTCAAGACTTAACGGCAAAAGTCAGGTTCACAAATGAGGCTGCTGGTGAACTCAGAAATACCGCAACATTGGCAAACTCTTCTGGTGTCCCCATACGACTTTACAGTAACTTGAAGCCAAGGTTATTGAGAGCTTCACGCAAGCGATCGCGTCCTCTCAATGATTCTACAGTGGCAATGCGTTGGGCTGAGTGTTCTGACCAATCACCAGCAATATTCATCTTTTGTTCAGTATAAAATTCTTTGATGATGTCGTTGTAGTGAGCGATCGCTTCTTCTTGTTCTGCCAATTTATAGGTTTCATGATGCAGCACAGCTGACTGGGGCAACCTTGGCTTAATCGCCGCTTCTACTTCAGGATTTGGATAGCCTACACACAGCCCAAATACAGCATACACAGAGTCGGGCAAATTCAATATCTCTGCTACCTCTTGTGGGTGGTTCCTGATTCCACCGATATATACTGTTCCTAAACCAAGTGACTCAGCTGCAACTGCGGCATTTTGCGCCGCCAACGTTGCATCAATTGTTGCCATCACAAACATTTCCAAATATTCCAGCGCATCATGAGATATGCCGCGACTGTCAGCAACGTGACTTAGACGCGCCAAATCTGCTAACCAAACTAAGAATAAAGGAACCTGCTTAATATGTGCTTGGTTTCCCGCTAGCTTAGATAACTCCTCTTTGCGGTGTCGATCTTCGACTGCTACCACACTCCAAGTTTGCAAATTCGAGGAAGTAGATGCAGATTGGGCCGCTGCAATTAGCAATTCTAGAGTTCCCGGTGGTAAAGGATCGGCTAGATAAGACCGAATTGAACGGTGAGATAGTAGTGCTGTTAGCGAATCATTCCATGCAATTTCGGGGTTGAAGGGAATTTCACCGTAGCGCGATCGCAGTAATTCTGTAGGATTAGTCATAATCAATTCCAGGATTCAAAATTCAAAAATTGTCAGTTGTTTTATTGCTAACATCAATTTCATTTTTGTTAGTATCGTTTGGTTTTATTCTGCCAACATACTTACACCCGATTCATTGTACTTCTTGGCATTGTAGGGAAAAGGAATAAAAAACCTTTTCCCTTTAACCTTTCCCCTTTTACCCCCTCTTGCAAAAATATATTTTTGCAAGAGGTCTATTGTACTAGTTTAAGTTTTTGGTGAGAAAGCAGCATATTCTTCTTTTGTCAACATTGCATCCTTCACATTTATTTCTTTGGGAATTAACTTCAATTTGTAATATGTATCTGCAACACCTTGTTGTAGATTTATCAAATTGTCGTCAATTGGTACAATCCCAAAAGTCCGCCTGTTAGTTGCTTTTTTCATCGTTTCTAAATCAATTCCTAACACAGGTGCGAGAGTTTTTGCTACTTCTTCTCGATTCTGTTTAGACCATTCTTCAAGATTTTTAATTTCCTCCACTATTGCCTTGACAGTTTGGGTATTTTCAGTAACAAATTTGCGACTCATCAAATAATATCCTCCCTGTTTATTAATTCCTGTGCCATCAATCAGGACTCTGGCTTTAGTTGCCTCTTGAGCCGCAGCATAGAAAGGGTCCCAAATTACCCAGGCATCTACACTTCCTTTCACAAATGCAGCACGAGCATCAGCCGGAGCCAAATATTTAGGTTCAATATCTGTATATTTTAATCCCGCTTTTTCTAAAGCTTGGACTAACAATAAATGGGCACTAGAACCTTTTTGAAAGGTAACTCTTTTGCCCTTCAAGTCAGTAACTTTTTGAATTTGCGAATTTTGAGGAACAAGAATTGCAGAACTAGCCGGAGTAGCCGCAGTACCAACAACGTAAGTTAGTGATGTTCCCGCTGCTTGGGCAAATATTGGCGGTGATTCTCCCACAGGGCCAATGTCAATACTACCCACATTCATCGCTTCTAGTAGTTGTGGCCCCGCTTGAAATTCAGTCCACTTTACAGTTATTCCTTCTGGCGCTAAACGCTTTTCTAAAACACCCTTAGTTCTCAGCAAAATGGTCGATTTTTGATAGCCAAATCTGACTACTTTACTGGAAGTAGAATTACCCTGAGATGTGGCACTGGGATTAGGGACATTAACAGTCGGTGTCGATGAACAAGCAGCAAATAGCAAGCTCAGACAAAGACCTGTAACAAAAGCCCCCACTGTTGGCAAAGGAGAAGAAAAGAATAATTGATGCTCTTTGTTAAAGGGGATATTCTTGAATTTTATCAACGATATCCACTTGGGAATTAAGCAGCGAAAGATTTGGTTAATCATCAAAATGGTTTCTCTGAGCTATATAAATACTATAAACTTATAGGTTTACCGGAGTATATAAATAAATTTTTAAATGACATCAAAATAGCGGGAAGTAAGTTAACTGGAAACTTCCCCGCCGATTATCTTAATGCCAAAAAACACAGCACTAATTTAGTAAATCAGGTTCTTCGCGTACAATGCGATCGTAAAGCGGCTGGAAACTGAACCACCCACTTACATGTGACCCCACTTGAGTTTGTGTTAAACGGGCTGTTTCGTGTTTGATCGTAGTGGGTCTACCCGCAGCTTCGGCTAACAGTTGGCCTTGGCACGATCGCTCTAAGCTAATGTACCAAAAGGCAGCTTCATCGACTGTATGTCCCACAGTTAAAATGCTATGGTTACGTAGGATTATGGCTTTCTTTGGCCCCAAGGCTTGCGCCAATCGCTGACCTTCAGAAGTTTCTAAAACAACACCTGTAAAATCGTCAAACAGGGCATGGTCTTCGTAAAAAGCACAAGAATCTTGAGTCAAGGGGTCAAGGAGACGCCCCAAACTAGACCAGGCTTTACCATAAAGTGAATGGGCGTGAGCCGCGGCGATGACATCAGGTCGAGCTTCATGAATCTGAGAATGGATGGCGAAAGCAGCTTGGTTTACTTCCGCATCGCCTTTAACCACTTCACCTTCTTTGTTAACTAGAATCAGGTCAGAAACTCGGATATGACCAAAGTATGCCCCGAATGGATTGACCCAGAAATGGTCTGTAAACTCAGGATCGCGAGCCGTAATATGGCCTGCGATTCCCTCACTGAAGCCAAACTTACCAAACAGGCGAAAGGCGGCGGCGAGACGTTGCTTGCGGTGCAGGCGTTCGTCTTCAACTCGCTCGAAAACTGGGGGTTTTGGTCTAATATAATTGGCCATGTTATTTTTCCTCCTCTTCTTTACAGGGAGCGTTGGAATATCCAGAGCGAAAGGATTTGACGCTGTGAGATTCTGGGATGAACTGGTGACGCAAAATACAACCAGTATCATTACCTAAAATATGGATGGATACAGATGCGCTCTGGGATGTGGTTTTAACGGCGTGGATATCACCATCTGGTGGTAAGAGGCGGTAGATATCACCTGGTTGAAGGCTACGCACTTCAGTTACTTGTAATTGTGCGTGTCCTTCTACATCACTGTTATCTACACGGCGATAGACTGTTTCTTCTTGATCGCCCTTGTATAAACCAATCAATCCCCAGGCTAAATGATCGTGGACGGGAGTCGTTGAACCTGGGGGAATTACCAAACTGAATACCGACAGCGAACGATCTTGAGCGCGATAAAGCAGCCATTGACCAATACCGCCACCCATCCGGCTTTCGGGATTGACTTGGGCAAACTTTTGGGGTAGCCATTGCTGTTGGGCAAGGAGTTCTTGAAAATAGGGTTCTAATCTAGCGAGAGTTTGTGTGCGATCGTTAACAGTGCTAGCGCTAATTTCTTGCACTGTTGCGACAAAGGATCGTAGCTCTTGGCTCTCAATAAACCATTGGTCTTCTGGTAACAGTTCTAAAATAGTGTGGTTCGTCATCTATATTCCTCTGTTTAGGAGGCGACTAAGATTAACTAATTACGAATTACGAATTACGAATTACGAATTATTTTAATACCAGGATGAATCTTAAAGCCAAGTTGCTCAAATTTTAGATGAGAAAAAGACTCCTTCAGAATGATAGTAAAAGGATATCGCTGAAATACAGTAGCTTTACCTTGTGACAATAGCAGCCTAGCATGGCTGATGCGTACTGGATATAACGGTTGTTTGTTGGCATCAAGAATGAATACTTTAGTCATACAATTTTAAATTTTAGATTTGCGATCGCCAGCTATGACAGTAAATAATTTAAAGGGTTTATAGCATTTGCTACACAGCCTCTTTCCCCTTGCTCCTCTGCTCCCCGGTAACAGAGCGACTTGCCTTGAGCGAAGTCGAAAGGAGCCGAAGTGCTGCTCCCCTGCTCCTTTTATAAAAGGAGAAGATAAGAATGAGAGTCTAGAAGTCAACTCCAGCATTCTCGTCTTTACCTCTCATTTAGGGATTGCCAAGAAATAAATCATCCAATTTTGTGGAATGTCCCACAATCATTTGTAGTTGGATATTTTTATTAAGAAGCCTCTTATACCAATTTAATGTGAAGTTGCACATATCTTGATCCCCCTAAATCCCCCTTGAAAAGGGGGACTTTGATAGATGTTTTTCCGGTTCCCCCCTTTTTAAGGGGGGTTAGGGGGGATCGAATTCTATGCAGCTTTATA
>NZ_JAVRBQ020000149.1:0-74805 GCF_034531215.2 Nostoc sp. ChiSLP03a | reverse complement strand
TTTTTTATAAAGCTGCATAGAATTCGATCCCCCCTAGCCCTCCTTATAAAGGGGGGAACCAGAAAAACATATCAAAGTCCCCCAATTTATCGGGGGATTTAGGGGGATCTAGATATGTGTAACTTCACATTAAATTGGTATTAAAATACCAACTTGTAAAAACTTCTTTTTTTCATTACATTAAAAAAAAGGCTCATATCTCAATTAATTTACTAGCCTACATAGAAAAAATGAAGCAGAAAGTACATTCGGAATCTTCAGATTGTTGCAGCTGTGAACATGACCATCACGAGAATCATAACCATGTTCATCATCACAATCATAATGAGAATCATAACCATGACCACAATCATGAACACGGAGGAGAATTCAATCTGAAAAATGAGATATTACCTTTGGTAGCAATTTTAAGTTTATATGCGCCTGGTGTGATTTTTGAAAATCAATTACACAATACATTCTACTCAATAGGAGAATATCTAATTTTCATTCCTGCTTATTTATTAAGTGGATGGAGTGTTTTAAAAACTGCTGGACGCAATATAGTTAGAGGTAGAATATTTGATGAAACCTTTTTAATGACGGTAGCAACATTAGGAGCGATCACAATTCATAAATTACCCGAAGCTGTCGGGGTAATGTTATTTTACAAAATTGGAGAATTGTTCCAAGATATTGCCGTCAGCCGCTCTCGTAATTCGATCAAATCATTATTGGAAATTCGCCCAGACTATGCGAATATCCAAATAGAAGGAGAACTGAAGAAAGTATCACCAGAAACAGTAAACATTGGAGATATTATTGTTGTAAAGCCGGGAGAAAAGATTCCTTTAGATGGCGAAATTATAGATGGTAATTCGCAAGTTGATACATCTGCATTAACTGGAGAATCTGTACCGCGAACGGTAAGAATTGGAGAAACAGTTTTTGCTGGGACGATTAACAAAACAGGTGCGCTCGTCATTAGAGTCACAAAACTATTTGATGAATCTTCCATTGCCAAGATTTTAGACTTGGTGCAAAATGCCAAAAGTAAAAAAGCAGCAACAGAAAAGTTTATTACTAAATTTGCCCAATATTATACACCAATCGTAGTTTTTACATCGCTAGCAGTTGCAATATTGCCTCCTTTATTCATTTCGGGTGCAACTTCTTCCGAATGGGTTTATCGGGCCCTGATTTTACTAGTTATCTCCTGTCCGTGTGGACTCGTTATCAGTATTCCATTAGGTTACTTTGGAGGTGTGGGAGGTGCAGCTAGACGTGGAATTTTGGTTAAAGGCTCTACTTTTTTAGATACTTTAAATGCAGTTAATACAGTTGTTTTTGATAAAACGGGGACGTTAACGAAAGGGGTATTCAAAGTAGTAGAAATAGTGCCATTAAATGGCTGGAATGAACAAGAACTGTTGCTATTAGCTGCCAAAGTAGAATCACAATCTAATCATCCTATCGCTCAATCTATCTGCAAAGCTTATGGTGGAAAAATTGATGAATTTGAGATTGGAGATTATGAAGAAATAGCAGGTTATGGAATTCGAGCCAAGATTGAAAATAGGGTAGTGATAGCGGGAAGCGATCGCCTATTGCATAGAGAAAAGATTTCTCACGATAATTGCCAGTTAGAGGGAACAGTTATTCACCTAGCAGTGGATAATATTTACGCTGGCTATATTGTCATTGCTGATGAACTCAAAGAAGATGCAAGACTTGCTATTCAAGCACTCAAGCTAATGGGTGTAGAGAAAACAGTAATGTTAACAGGAGATAATCACGCGATCGCTTCCCGCATTGCTCAACAGCTTGGTATAGATACTTATGAAGCAGAGCTATTACCTGAAGAAAAAGTTAATGCCATTGAAAAGTTACTCAGCACCGCCAGCAAACATGGTAAAGTTGCCTTTGTTGGGGATGGAATTAATGATGCCCCAGTGATTACTAGAGCAGATGTTGGTATGGCAATGGGTGGATTAGGCTCAGATGCAGCGATCGAAACTGCCGATATTGTAATTGTGACAGATGCACCATCGAAAGTGGCAGAAGCAATCCAAATCGCCAGAAAAACAAGGCAAATTGTTTGGCAAAATATTGGATTTGCGTTAGCAATTAAAGGTGTATTTATTGGATTGGGTATTTTCGGGATAGCGACAATGTGGGAAGCTGTATTTGCTGATGTCGGAGTAGCAATGCTGGCAATTTTAAACGCAACTAGAGCGATGAAATAAAGTTATTATAAAATCGGGAATCTTTAATTGGTAATTTGTAGTAGTTAAAATATGAGAACTTCTCACTCATATTCTACTAACCAAAATAAAACCCATGAATTCATCAATCAAAGGCATTGCTACAGCTACTTTAGCTTTACTGCTAAATTATTCAGCAAACCCAGCCTTTGCACTACCCCAGAAAATCAATCACCCAATTACTGTTGCTAAATCGCAACCCTTAAAAGATACCTTAATTGTTCCTGGGGAAAGGGTAGGGCCGATAACACGCAAAACCACCAAGCAGGATTTAGTCAAACTGTTTGGTGCATCCCATCTCGTTGATAAAACTATCTCTGGTGCTGAAGGAATCGGTAGTTTTGCAGCTACTCAGGTAAATCTAAATCAGGGGCGATCGCTGCTAGTGGTTTGGAGTGATAATACTCGTACCAAATTCCTAGATGTGCGTAACCTGGGTTCAGCTTGGAAAACCCGCGAAGGTATTGGAGTGGGAACCTCGTTTAGCGAGTTACGTAAAAAATTAGGTAATTTTAAACTTTATGGATTGGGTTGGGATTACGGCGGCACGATTTTGTTAGATAGTAGTAAATTATCCCGTTATCAAGGCAAAATCATTTTCCGAGTAGACGCTGCTCCCAATGCTTCTGAAAAGTTTCTCAATGACTACCAAGCAGTGTCAGGGGATGGTACTTTCTCCTCCAGCAATACCCACTGGAAACCTTTGGGAATTAGGCTAGCAGAAATTATCGTTGTACTGAATCCAAGTGAGCAATGATCGGCTGCTAAACATCTAATTTGCTGGCTTAGGCAAAAGCGGACTATCTAAACCAGATTTTTATACTAGGTCTGGAAGTGGTAAATTACTCTTATAAGAAACTACATAAGTTACATCTATCGTCAGAATGATATTTCAGCTATTGAAACAAAAGGCGATCGCTCAGATTGCTACATCAACATTCTGGCTACTCCTTTTGAGTAAAGATTATTCACTAAAAAAGTAATTGAATGTCCGATGAACAGTACTTAGAGCGTAGACGCCAAGCATTAGAACAGCAGCGTAACTTACTGATAGAGAAGGAAAAAAAACTACGGTGTGCTTGTGCAATCGAGGCAAGCACTGCCACTCGCTTCCAACTGGAAAAGGAAATTGAACAAACTGAAACACAACTCAACGAACTAACTCAACAGCTTGATGCACTAGAACAAGCTTTATCTAGTGGAAGGGTGTATCGTGCTTTATTGAAATTGGGATATCAAACTCAGACGGGAGCATTCCGACAATTTATTAAAGCTCATTCTGTAGCAGCTTTTCTGATTCATGGTTCACTGTGGTATGGACAAGGCTGGTTATTGAATCGGTTGGTGTCGAAGTATGTTAGCAAGAACGTTAACGCTAAGAGAGTGGTGATTAACCTGACCCGCATTGCCCGTAGAAGTGATGTTGCTGCACTATGGCGCGAACTTAGTTATGGGGTCGGTCTTGGCTGGGGAAGTTCAAACTCGGACATTATAGAAAGAGTTTACAAATGGTCGCGAACTCAAACCATCTTGCTGATTTTTGACAATGTGAATCACCTGTCTGAAGCTTTTTTGCAAGAAATGATCCTTAAGTTCTGGTTTCCATTGGTGATTAAAGCTAGGGAGACTACTAGACAAACCAATCAATTCCAGCTATTCATGTTTTTGGTTGACAATGAGGGCTGTGTGGGCAGTTGGAATATTTCTTTTGCAGAGCAACTCAACCCAGATTGGGAACCGGATACCCCTATTAAGCTACCTATGATTACCGAATTTTCCGAAAATGAGCTAGTTACTTGGATAAAGTATGAAGCCGAGGAACTGTTAATCGACTTTGCAACAGAGGTAGAGGTAGATGAAGCAGTACGTGACATACTCCAAAAAAGTGAGAATGGCATTCCAGAACCCGCCTTACAAGAAATTTGTCGCTTGTCTAATTGTGAATGGGAGCAAATATGGTTCAAGCCGTAGGTGGAAAACTCTTGGAATATACAGGTAAAGTTCAGCCACAGTTAGGAGAAAGAGGCGCGAACGGACAGCTTTTATATCCCTATTTTCCTAACCCCGAACTGGTAGAAGCGGTGAACTTGGCGATTTACTTAGAACGCCCCTTACTACTGAAGGGAGAACCAGGATGTGGGAAGACTTTACTGGCAAGTGCAGTTGCCTACGAGCTAGATTTGAAATTAGAAGCTTGGTATGTTAAATCCACCAGTCGAGCGCGGGATGGTTTGTATATTTACGATGCCGTGGGACGATTGCGTGATGCACAACTTGCAACCTCCAGTCGCCTAACACCAGAACAAATTCTGCGAATTGATGACCCGACTAGCTATGTACGCTGGGGACCATTAGGACGAGCATTTCAGCAACAGCAGCGCACGGTAGTGTTAATTGATGAAATTGATAAAGCTGATATTGATTTTCCTAATGATTTGCTATTGGAATTAGACCAAAAACAATTCTTTGTGGAGGAAACAGGACAAAAAATTGAGGCCAAAGCAGCACCAATTGTTTTAATCACTAGTAATGATGAGAAGGATTTACCGGATGCCTTCTTGCGTCGATGTTTGTTTCACTATGTCGAATTTCCAAGTCGTGAGCGATTAATGGAAATTGTTAATGCTCTGTTTCCTACTTCACCCGAAGCTTTGGTGAAGCAAGCCATAGATAGCTTCTGGCGTCTGCGGGAAAAAATGCAACAAGACAAGGGGGAGGCTGGCAAAAAGGTCAGCACTAGCGAATTAATTGATTGGTTTCGCGTTCTGCGCCGTTATCCTGAAGATGAGGCTCTGGCAAAACTGGATGGCAAGATACCTTATGCTGGCGTGTTACTGAAAAGGTGGGATGACCATTTACGTTATTTGAGACAAAGCCGTGGATGTGAATGATTTGCCTCTGCTGGAACTGTTTACCAAACTGTGCGATGCTGGCTTACCACTTGGCATAGAGGAATATCAGTTAGTTCTACAAGCGATGCAAGCCGGCTTTGGAATTAATGATCAAGCTGCTTTGAAACGTCTGTGTCAGACTTTGTGGATCAAATCATCTGAAGAAAAGCAGGTGTTTGAAGATCATTTTGAACTGGTAATAGGTAATGAGCCTGGATTGTCAACTGCGGAAACATTGCCTACACAATCCGAACAGCATCAAGTTTCTCCGATTACCCGCTACGTAATTTTGGGGTTTATCGGAGTTGCTATTGGCTTGGGTGCTGGATTCTTTTTACAAAAGCCAATTCAAACACCAGAGCCAATTCAAACACCAATCTCAGATCCGATACCATCCTCAACCACAAAACCAACACCCCAAGCAATTAAAACACCAAAGCCGAACTCAAACCCAAGCCCAAACCCAAACCATTCAGATTGGCTTTTTTGGAGTTTTTTATTAGTTACAGCCATGATTTTTAAGTGGTTAGTTAGGCGAAATAATCAACAGCGCATTGTTGAAAGTACCTCGCATTCACAAGTAACCCCTACAGCTAATTCATCTCTGGCTGCAAAATTGACCCAGACGATAGAAGATGAGGTACAAGCAGTCAAAGCAGTTCTAGAAGCTACCAACAGAAATGAAGAAACTGTTTCCACGCGCCTCGTCTTGACTAGCGAGTATTTGCCTGTAACCGAGCGACAAATGAAACAAATTTGGCGTTACTTGCGCCACCCAGTACGTGAAGGGCCAAAAATAGAGTTAGATATGGCAGCAACTATTCACCAGATTGGATGCCAAGGTTTATTGCTTGAACCTGTATTCATACCCCGTCGAGTGAATAAATCAGAATTACTCTTACTAATTGACCAAGATGGTTCAATGGTGCCTTTCCACTCGCTATCACGTCGGTTGGCAGAAACTGCCTTGCGTGGGGGACGTTTGGGCAAATCTGGAATTTACTACTTTCACAATTGCCCTATTGAATATCTTTACCACGACCCCCATCATCAGCAAGCAGAATTAATCACTAATATTGTTAACCATATTTGCTCAAATAGAACTGCTGTATTGATTTTTAGTGATGCTGGTGCTGTTCGTGGCAGATATAGCGATGAACGCTACGAATTAACTCAACAATTTATTGCCCAAATGAAACAACGGGTACGTTATATTGCTTGGCTTAATCCTATGCCGAGAAAGCGTTGGCTTCGTACAACAGCCGCAGAAATTGCCCATCTTGTCCCCATGTTTGAATTTAGCCACCAAGGTTTACAAGATGCTATTGCTGTGCTGCGTGGACGCTTTGCTAACTTTGAGAGGCAAATAATATGAGCAAGATTAGACTTGAAGAAATTGCGAAGCAACGCATTGAGTCTTTTGCAAAACTCGGCAAAGCTCATCTATATTTAGCATATCATGCTGCTTTTCCCTTAGCACTCACACCAGATTTGTTGTATCGTCTATGGGTTCAGTTCCAACGGGATATTGATGACCAAGTGTTAGGTATCCCTTGGGTAGCAGTAGCAGATTTGCTGGTTTCAAGCTTGTGTAATGAAGTCGGATATGAACTATACGAGATGGATTTAACAGTACGAAATCTGTTGTTGAGTCGTTTGCAGGAAGATAAAAAATTTGGTCAACAGCGGATTAATGAACTATCAAACTTTTTACTCGACTATGTAAGGCCAAAACTTGAAAGTAAAGATCCAGATATTCAAGATTTTGCTCTAACGCAGCAGTGGACAGCTTTAGCATACACGCAGCCTAATAAGGTAGCTCATGAATTGGCATTGGAATTCGATAAATTGGATTTTAATAATGAAGCAGAACTGATAAGAATCGTATCATTAACAGAAATATTTGCACAACCATTAGCTGAATTCGATCCTTTACTCAGTTATGCACGCGGAATGGGAAAGTTAGCCCGTGGGAATTTGGAGGCTGCAACAGATCAAGTTAGCAAAATCTTAGAAGGAGAAAATAAAATACGGGTTGCCGGAGTTGATTTACCTATTCCCGAAAAGATAAAAGCAAATCTTCCAGAGCTATTCGAGCAACTCGCTAACCATAAAAACGCGCTAAAAAGAAGTAGAATTTCATCACTATTCTTTTTATCTATATTAGCTCTAGGAACGCTGATTGGAGGCACAGGAATATACATTTTTAGATTTCATACATCTCAACTTACACAAAACTCATTATGTCCTAAAGAGACCTATAGTTTGAATGACAGAATTAGCCTGGGTGAAGAAATTTTATTAAAACAAGATACAAACTCAGATAAAGAAGCTGGAGTTCAAGCATTTTTAAATGGTGATTGTCAAACTGCTATTAATAAGTTAAATTTATATCGCAAAGCTAACAGCACAGACCCAGAAGCATTGATTTACTTGAATAATGCTAAGGCTCGTCAAAAAGAAAATCGGCTCAAAATTGCTGTGAGCGTACCTATTGGGACAAATCCAAATGTAGCAAAAGAGATACTGCGCGGTGTGGCTCAAGCTCAAGATGAGGTGAATAGCAGTGGCAGTATCAATGGCAAAGCATTGGAGGTAGCGATCGCTAATGATGATAATGATCCAAGTGAATCTGCACAGCTTGCCACTCGGTTTGGCAAAGATACCAACATCTTAGCTGTCGTGGGACATAATTCTAGTAATGCTTCTCTCTCAGCAGCCCCAGTCTATCAAAAAGATGGGTTAGTGATGATTTCTCCCACCAGTTTTGCCCAAAACCTTGATAGGGTTGGCAATTATATCTTCCGCACTGCTCCTAGTGTTAAATCTATAGCAGATAGCGTCTCTTATTACGCTATTAAAATAGCGGGGAAAACCAATTTTCTTATCTGTGTTGATTACCAAGGGATAGATAATCAGTCGTTTAACGATGAGTTTGTTAATGCGATAAAAACTGCTAACGCTCAGATTAATTCTACAGAGTGCGATATTTCTGGCCGTGACTTTAACCCTCGTGCTGTCATTTCTCAAGCTGTACGTAGCGGTGCTAATGCCTTAGTGTTAGGTCTTTATGTAGACAAAATAAAACAAGGTCTAGCGGTGGCACAATCTAATCAAGGGCAGTTGACTGTATTTGGTAGTCCTACACTTTTCACTGACGAAACCTTAAAGAATGGCAGCGGTATCAACGGACTGATAATCTCTGCACCTTGGTATCCCGCAGCATTTCCTAATAACATCTTTCCGCAAAAAGCCCAAAAACTTTGGGGTGCAACTGTCAATTGGCGAACAGCTACAGCTTATGATGCAACTTTGGCGATCATCGCAGGTTTACAACGAACCAATACCAACAGACGCGATGAATTACAAAAGGTGTTGCATAGTCCGAGTTTTTCAGTCGATGGTGCAACGGGAAAGATTCAGTTTTCACCATCAGGCGATCGCACAAATAATGCCATCTTCTTAGTCAAAGTTCAACAAATACCTGGCACTGACAACTATGAGTTTGTGCCGATTCAACCTTAAGCACAACGCAAACGATATAATGCTTTCACAGATTGTTTGTTAGAAGCCTTGTAAGGGAAGGCAGTGGTAAATAAGATAAGGATGGCAGCGATGGTGAAATATCTAATGAAAGCGATCGCACTTCTCCACAAGTTATAGATTATAAAAGGCGATGTCTAACGACAAGCTAGGAGCTACGCATTGCTCACCCACCGTATGACAAACCAAACTTTTACCAATGGTTATGCATTACTCATTGGCATAGGTGCTGATTTACCTGTCACAGTCATAGATGCAACGGCTGTACGAGATATACTGATTGATCCAAGTTGCGCCGCCTATCCACCAGAACAAGTCACACTCCTCACCGAAACCTCTGCAACTCGGCAAAATATCCTCGCAGCTTTTGACCAAATCATCGCCCAAGTCAATCAAAATTCTGATGCAACTGTGATCATTTACTACTCTGGTCATGGTGGACGCATCCAGCGCACCAATGAATACTTCCTTGTACCATTCGGCTATGACCCCAGTCAACGCGCAGACACAGCTATATCAGGTGTAGAATTTACCCAAACAATTGAAGCAATTACAGCGCGTAAACTTGTAGTTTTATTAGATTGTTGTCATGCAAGCGGCGTTCCAGCTTTGAAGGAACCAGGAGAAACCTTTGTAAAATCACCCTTACCCCCGGAACTGTTAAATGTACTAAGAACGGGAAGTGGTCGAGTTGTGATTGCTTCTTCGCGAGAAGACGAATATTCTTACACAGGTCAACCCTACAGTGCTTTCACCGATTGCTTGTTAGAAGCCTTGCAAGGTAAAGCAACTGTGAATAAAGATGGTTATGCACGTATTCTTGATATTTTAGTTTACTTATTTGACCAAGTGCCAAAAAGAGCATCAGGGCCACAACACCCGTTTGTAAATAAAGTGCTGGATTTGGGTGATAATTTTCCCCTTTGTTATTACGCAGGTGGAAGTAAATTTTTATCTGGTGAAACAGCAACTATTGAAACTAGTCCAATTTCTACTAGTTTAACTGCTGGACAGCGACGGCGATCGCAACAAAAACTAGACGCACTTCAGGCAGAGTTTGACATCCGCAACGAGAAGTTAAAGCAGATGAAGAAAGCTTTGGCTATTGAGGCTGGTACGGCAGTCAAGTTTCAATTAGAACAGCAGCTTCTTGATGAAGAGGCAAAACTGGCATATCTTAACGATGAACTTGATAAGCTTGAGTCTGCATTACAATCATGAGACTTATGTAAATATACAGTTATTTGGTACATGTAAATCAAGATTTACTCACCTAGAAACAAGGAAAATAGAGATATTCAGTTAATTGGTGTTTGTTTATACTATTTCATTTTTTCGTAGTCGTTATACTCATAACTTAGGTTCTACCTGGGAATTAGGAAGTGGCTTATGCCACTTCTTTTTATTTATCTAGTAATCCAGTAAAAAAGTAACTTTGTTAAACTTTTAATTTTTATTAATCGTTATATCATTTCGGAAAACATTTGCTAGACATACATTGGTCGAGGCGTACATCTATACGCCTCTACAAACGATTCATTTCTTGCAAAGATTGTTGACAATAGTTATGATGCGTGCATTTAATTGGCCAAGCAGTCGGGCGAACTTCTGGTGATAATAAACATGATGTTAGTCATTACTCATTGTATCTTCCCATCTCTTACGCTTGGGCTTGCTTTCCAGATCGCGCGATCGCATTTCTTGCCAAGTACCCCACATTAGGGATTGCTGTTTTTCAATATGGTTAATAAACTGCATAATTGAGCGATCTGCTTTGATAGGAGTTTTTAAATCAAACTGAATTGTTTGAAGAATCTTGATGTCACCCATGAGAAAGTACTTAGCTGCAATCTTAGTCAGCCATAGTACAACTCGATTGCATAACCAAGCAAAAATTCCTTTACGTTTTTTAGTCATCAATAGAACTTGACCTTCAGTTTTTCCGCTTTCGTAGAGGCGAACTGCAACCATCATGTGGACATGAAAGAAATCAGGGCCAATTGTCACAATGCCAATGCTACCGTACCAATAGCAAATACTGTAAGTTATGACATTTTTGTAAAAAAGACGGATGAGCTTAATCAAAAAGAAATTGTCTTTTATGGGTGTAGTATTACTGAAGATAATCGCATTCTCGTTTAGTTCGTGTCTTTCAAAAATAATTTCTAGTGGCAATTGGTGAACTGTATTGAGGTGTTGAGCATCAATCGCATTAATCATCACCACATTGGGATGACAGTTCAGCAAGAAGTGGGAATGAATGGCGACATGACACTCTTTTTGTTCTAACTCTGGAACAAAAGGTAGAGGTTGTTGTGGTATTTCTCCAGTCCAAACCCAAATCATCCCATATTTTTCAGCAGTGGGCCAAGTTTGTAACTTTAGGGAAGGTGGTACATCTAAACATGGAATATCAGTACACATTCCTTCAGCATCAAACTTCCAGTGGTGGAAAAAACAACGTAGTGCATTACCCTCAACTTTGCCTTCAGCAAGGTGAGCGCCCATGTGTGGACAGTAAGCATCAAAGGTAACTACTATTTTATCTTTACCACGGTAAATTACTAATTCTCTACCCAAAATCGTGACAGGTTTTACTTCACCCACCCGCAGATTTTGAGAGGGTATTACCCAATACCATCCCTCAATAAAACGCTCTGGATTATTGAAAATTTTAGGTTTACGGATTGAGCTAAAAGTCTGCGAGTTGAGATTCATTTTTATGGTTTCACTTGAAGTGAAGCAGTTAATCTAGAAGTAACATGGGAACTTCAAAAAAACAGTTACTTTCAGTACCATGAGAAACAGCTACCCATTAACAATTCAAAATTCAAAATTCAAAATTAAAGAAATTTCAGATATGGATTTAAACCCTGACTAGAATTGGTGCTACATGTAGATGTAGGGGTCTTAAGCCTTTTAATTTACGATAAAAAGTTCTAATACTGGTGATAATATTTCGCTTACCTCTCAAACCACTTGATGTTTAGCAAAATATGTAATAATATTTACAAGCCTTGGGAAAATCTACCATGTTAACTCAAGATAAAAAACTGCTTTTAATTGGTCAGGTAACAGATTTAACTGGAATACCCATCAGAACAATTCGTTATTACGAGAGTTTAGGTTTAATCAATTCATTAAGACGAACCGAGGGAGGCTTTCGCCAGTTTTCATTGGATGTGCTAACTCGTCTAGCATTCATTAAAAGGGCACAAAATCTTGGTCTTAGCCTAGAAGAGATTGGAAATATTCTTCAAGTTTATGACCAAGGGCAAACTCCTTGTGGTGAAATCAAAGAAAAACTTGAAGATAAAGTTTTGCAGATCGATCGCCAAATCGATCAGCTGTTAACTTTGCGCTCTGAAATTAAGGGATTACTTTCAGGCTGGAAGAATATCAGCAACCATCATGAGAAGACAATTTGTCCGATTATTCAAAACACCTCTCAGGGCTGACATTAATCAGGAATCACGACTTTTATAGAGAAGAAACCACCACAACTCTAGTCCAATTAAAGCTAAACCTGCGATTGCAACCCCAACTTTCAAGCTCAAAGGTTGCTCAATGTGTTGAAATTGGCTGTTTTGCTCTGATGAATGGGCTGGCATTTCTGCAAATGCTACACCTGATGTTCCAGCGAGCAGCACTAAAGCTATCAGGCTTCCCCAAAGCGTTTTTTGACTGAACATTTCCTAAATTACCCTGCAATTATGAGCTAATTTTTGGTTGAAAGTTACGCAATCTCAGGGCATTGCTAACAACAGAAAGTGAAGAAAGAGCCATCGCAGCGCCGGCGATAATTGGATTGAGTAACCAACCAAAGATGGGGAACAAAATTCCCGCCGCAATCGGAATACCAATGACGTTGTAAATAAAGGCAAAGAAGAGATTTTGCTTAATATTGTTGATGGTGGCGCGGCTAAGTTGAATTGCTGTCACAATTAAGAGCAAATCGCCAGAAATTAGAGTGATATCGCTAGCTGCGATCGCCACATCTGTTCCCGTCCCAATCGCAATTCCCACATCAGCCTGTGCTAAGGCTGGTGCATCATTTATCCCATCACCTACCATTGCAACAATTGAGTGGGGATTGGGTACTGGGGATTGGGTATTGGGAAGAATTTTTCCTAGTCCCCAGTCCCTAGTCCCTAGTCCCCCTTTCTGAAGAAATTGAATAATCGCTGCCTTTTGATCTGGACGCACTTCGGCAAAGATTCGCTCTATGCCAACTTGTCTTGCGATCGCATCAGCAGTTTTACGATTATCTCCGGTAAGCATTACTACTTCTAAACCCCACTTCTGTAAGGCTTTCACCACTGCTGCTGATGAAGGTTTTAGGGCATCGGCAATACCCATTATTCCTTGTAGTTCGCCATCTACAGCAATCAAAATAACTGTTTTACCAGCAGCTTCCCAGGCATCTTTATACTGCTGGAGACTCATGATGTTAATTCCAAGTTCTGTTAACCAGCGTTGTGTACCAATTTGCACAAGCTGATTTGCCACAACTGCTTGCACACCACTACCTGCATTAGCTAGGAAGTTTTTTGCATCTATTAAACTCACCTCTTGAGACTGGGCGTATTTTACAACCGCTTCAGCTAAAGGATGCTCAGAATTGCGTTCTACCGTTGCTGCTAATCGTAAAAGCTGGATTTCATTACCATTAGCTGTGCCGTTGACTGTTACAAAGTCTGTAACTGTCGGTTTACCCTGAGTCAAAGTGCCGGTTTTATCTAAAACAATGGTTTGAATTTTGTGTGCTAGTTCTAAGCTGTCAGCACCTTTAATCAAAATGCCATTTTCTGCACCTTTGCCCGTCCCAACCATTACAGAAGTGGGCGTAGCTAAACCCAAAGCACAAGGACAAGCGATAATTAGTACACCCACCGTTGTCATTGTGGCTAGGGTAAGGTTGCCCGTGAAATTAAACCAAATGATGAAAGTGGCGATCGCAATGGCAATCACAGCTGGTACAAACCATCCTGTAACTCGATCTGCCAAGCGCTGAATGGGTGCTTTAGAACCTTGCGCTTGTTGCACTAGTTTGACGATTTGAGCCAAAAATGTATCATTTCCGATTCGTGTCACCCGAAACTGAAATGCACCCGCACCGTTAATCGTTGCCCCAATCACCTCATCTCCTGGCTGCTTTTTGACTGGCAAACTTTCACCCGTCACCATCGCTTCATTTACCGTTGAAGCGCCTGCAATCACTTCGCCATCTACTGGAATCTTTTCACCAGGACGCACTAAAATCACATCGTTGATTCTGACTTCAGCGATGGGAAGATCAATTTCTCTACCATCACGGATAACTCTGGCATCTCTAGCTTGCAGTCCAATGAGTTTGCGGATAGCTTCAGAAGTTTGTCCCCTAGCGCGATTTTCTAACAACCGCCCCAGCAAAATTAAGGTAATCACAATGGCGGCAACTTCATAATAAAGATGAGGTATCAAGCCTTGAGCAATAAAAAATTTCGGGAAAACAGTGACAAATAAAGAATATAGATATGCTGCACTTGTACCCAAAGCAATCAGCGTGTCCATCGTTGCTGTATGGCGCTTGAGGGATTTCCAGCCATTCCGGTAAAAAGATCCACCACACCAGAACACAACGGGGGTTGTCAGCACTAACTGTACCCAAGGATTTTGCAGGAAACTTGGAATCAAGGGTAAATTTAGCCCAGTCATCATGGGCAACGACCCCAAAAATAAGAAAATGCTGATTACACCTCCCACCGCTACCTTGAGGGAGAGTTGGCGTTGTAATGCTTGCCGACTTGCTTTCTCAGCATCATCTTCGGTGAGCAATTCTTCCTGAAGTGAGTCAGAAGAGTATCCCGCAGCTGCGATCGCACTTTGGATTTTCTCTAAATTCGTTAGAGAGCGATCGTATTTGATCGTAGCTTGCTCGGCTCCAAAATTAACGTTGCAGTCAATTACCCCAGAAACAGAGCGAATTGCCTTTTCGATGTTGTTGGCGCAAGCGGCACAACTCATGCCTTGAAGTTTGAGTGTGAGAGTATCCATGCTGAGGATTGGGGATTGAGAATTGGGGATTGGGGATTAGGGATTGGGGATTAGGGGTTAGGGATTGGCAATTGGTCATTCTCCCAGTCCCCAGTACCCAGCCCCCAGTCCCCGTTTACGCCACCGGATAGCCAGCGGCAGCTAACGCTTCCTTAATTGCTGTTTCTGATGCTTGAGTTTCAACATTGACAAGCTTGGTTGTTGGATCGGCCTGAACGCTAGCATTGGCATCGACTGCCTGAAGTGTTTTGGTGATAGTGCTTGCACAAGCAGAACAAGCCATGTTGGGAACTGTGAGTTGGAGAGTCATAGATTTACGGGATAATATGAACAACTTAGCCAGATTGGGCTGGATGATTGAGACGTATCTCTCACACATTAGAAATAACTGGAAAGAGAGTCGCCTTGAATTTATCCTAGACTCTCTAGCCGGCTGGAGAGTCTAGAGATTTTTAAAAGTTTTTCGCCAAACTTCAAATTTCTTTACAACTTTGGTTGATTGAGTAACCGTTGCCCATCAAAAATACAACGTACTACAAAACACTTGTCATTTGATGAAACTGTGTGTTATTAAGGCTATATAACCACATTAGTCAGAATTAACTTGTTGTTTTGCCCACAGTTCTGGAAAAATGACCTTCTGCACTAATTGAGACGCGGCTGCTGAACCCCAAGTCTCCTCCTCTCTTCACAACAAAGGGTCTTATTTAAGACCTTATTTGGAGTTTTCATGCAGCCAAAAAATCTTAAACGTCTCCTGCGTGCTTTAGAGCGGCAAGGTTTAGATGTAACTTATAACAATCGCACTTATTCAGTTCGTTTAGTTAATTCTCCTGATGCCCCTGTAGCAGAAGTGTTGCTGCCAGAAAACTTCCCCGTAGAAGCTAAGGCATTGAAGCAGTTAGCAAATTTAGCAAGCGTCCGTCACCCGTCAGGTGGATGCGTTTGTCGTGCCTGTGCTACGCCTGACTTTCACCCAGGTGATGCGGGTGTTGCCATTGGTTCAGTCGTAGAAACGGTGGGTCAAGTCATTCCTCGTGCTGTCGGTTCTGACATCAATTGTGGGATGCGCCTGCATGTTGTTGATTTGACAATCGACGAATTCCTGGCAAAGCGCGACCAATTCGTAGAACGGATGAAGGGGGATTACTTCTTCGGTACGCGTGATGTGACAATGACTGCTCGTACAATGCGATCGCTATTTCAGTACGGTGTTCCTGGTTGGCTGGATGCCATGCTAGACGAGCCTACGGGGAGTGTAATCAAATCTGATTTGTCACAACTTGCCCAAGAGAGCGATCGCATTTTCTTATGTGGTTCAATGGATGGTGACTGGAAACTAGCGCCTGAAGAATTGGTTCCCGATGCTGGACTAGTACGCGATGGCGGACTGGCAACCATTGGCGGCGGCAATCATTTTGTCGAAGTGCAACGGGTTGATAAAGTTGAAAATCGCCCACTTGCCCACGCCTGGGGAGTGCGCGAGGGACAGCTAGCTTTTATGATTCACTCTGGTTCTCGAAACGTGGGTAAGTATATTGGGGGAATGTGGCGAGATAAAGCTAAGGCGACTTGGCAAAAAGGTCTAAAGTACCCTGATTCTCAGATTTTTCCTCTCTCTACTTCTTCTCATCCTGAACTAGTTGCCAGTTACCTGCAAGCTGAGGCAACTGCTGCTAACTATGGCTTTATCAATCGCCTGCTGTTAGCGGAATTGCTACGTCTGCGTTTGCGGGAAGTATACAAAGATGTCGAAGCACCTTTAGTTTATGACTTGCCCCATAACATCACTTTGGCAGAAGGTGAAGGATGGGTAACACGCAAGGGCGCTTGTCCTGCCCATCTAGGGCAACCAGTGATTATCCCTGGTTCAATGGGTGCTTATTCTTATCTGATGGTGGGTAAAGGGAATCCAGCATTTTGTAATTCGGCATCACATGGGGCGGGAAGAATTCGTTCTCGGTTCGACCTCAGTCGCAAAGGTGCATCTCAAAGTCAGGCAGAACTGGGATTAACCGGAGTAGACTGCATCACCTTGCGTGAAGAACGCCGAATTGAGGAAGCACCTGCTGCTTACAAACCGATTCAGTCTGTGATTGATGTGCAAGTTGAGGTAGAAATGGTAGACGTTGTGGCGCGATTGAGTCCGGTGTTGACGTTTAAGGGGTAGCTGCCAAATAAAAAGCCCCTGGTGTTGACCAGGGGTATCCATCTTTATTCGACTCTCCAGTCGGCTGGAAAGTCTAGAGATTTTTAAAAGTTTTTCGCTAAACTTCAAATTTCGTTACAAATTTGGTTTGACTGAGTAACGTTACTCATCAAAAATACAACTGAAAAATCTCACTGGAGTTGTTTGAATTTATTATTTGCTGATAGCAATGACTCTTGAGCTTTTAAATAAACAGTTGTACCTTTTTCTACCTTTTCTAATTGGTTAATAATACTGTGTAACTGACTAATTACACGATTGCGATCCAAATTTTTGGGGTCAGTGGGAATTGAAGCTATTAAGCTTTCTATTTCTCGTTGTGCCATCAAGAAAGCCTGTACAGAATCTGCCTCAGCTTGTCGTCTTACTTTGACTTGACCCAAATTAGTCTCATAAGTTGCTAATAACTTTTGTGCTTGGGCATAGCCGACCAAATCTTCAGAAGAAATCTGTTTTAACCGATTAATGGCTTCTGACCATAAATTTTCTATTTGTTCCCATTCGCTGACTGTGTGCGGTGGATTTTGACCAGCTTTTGCAGCTTGCCAAGAAAATTGCTGCGCTGCGGTAATTAAAGTACTGACGCGTTCATTTCCTGCTGCTAATCCCACAACTTCTTTAAAATCACGCTTGTAGGCATCTAGTTGATTTTGAGCAGTTTTTCCGGCTAAGGTTTGTCCGGGAATCTCTTCTAACTTATCCAATGCTGAACGCCAAGCTGCGATCGCCGACTTTTTATCGGTTACTGTTGTAGCAATTTGATACTGCTGTTTTGCATTCAATAATGCTTGACTATTATCAGTGAGCAAGGTTTGAGCGTTTTTTTCTTGAAAAACCTTGGCTTCTAGTTGTCCTACTTGACGACGCGCTGCATTCAGACTGTAAACGCTGAACCGCCAGTCGTACCACCAATATTTGTATTCCGGCCAATCGTTAACTAACCCAACTGGCAAGTTATCCAAATGTGTTTTTGTCTGTTGCAGTTGTTGTTCACCCAACACTAAATCTGCTGCACTAGTGGGTTTTTCAATCAAGTATTCAGCTTGCTCAAGTGATACCAACGCCTGCCGATAGTGGTGTTCCATGCCCATGTAACTGGGTAGCAACAAAAAAGGCGCATTTTGCACCACACTCCGACGAATTATTGGGTAAGGCTGATTTGCCAGCCAAACCACACCTGCGGGAATACCGATAAGTATTGCTATCCATATCAATTTAGTACCTATACTTTTGTTGGGTTTGCTAGGTCTTTTTTGATGGGATATACTGCTAACCTGCCCCTG
Source organism: Nostoc sp. ChiSLP03a (assembly GCF_034531215.2). NCBI lineage: Bacteria > Bacillati > Cyanobacteriota > Cyanophyceae > Nostocales > Nostocaceae > Nostoc > Nostoc sp. ChiSLP03a. Next base: position 56,600 of record NZ_JAVRBQ020000149.1, on the reverse strand, counting down.
TGCTGCTATTTCCTGTTCTAATTCAGCCAGAGTTTTTGGTTGTGATGGTTTTGCTGGTTGCTTCAGCTTTGTAGGTTGTTGGCTGATTACAGATGGATTTATTCTAGAAACATTTTGAAAGTTATTACGGGAAAATTTTTTAGTAATTTTGTGTAAAAAGGTCATAAATAGATTCAGTGCTTAGTTTAGTATTCCCCAACTAAGCTCGAAATAAAAACAATACGTGGCTTTTTACAAAAGCTCCAAGGGTGCGATCGCTATTTTTTAGTACAAAAATACTATGAAATGGGGTACTCACAGGTCATATTGATGTGCAAGTTGAGGCAGAAATGGTAGACGTTGTGGCGCGATTGAGTCCAGTGTTGACGTTTAAGGCGTAGCTGCTAAATAAAAAGCCCCTGGTAAATACCAGGGGTATCCATCTTTATTCCCTCATATAGAATCGCATCTGTGAAGCTATAGTAAATCCGTATTGATGCAATAATTGCATATTAATGATGATTATTTTGCAATTGATGAGCTAGATCGGAATTTACTCAGTGGCATGGATGAGAGCTATATCTACGACGGTCACTGAGCGCAGCCGAAGTGCGGGTTGCGCCTACGCTTTTTGCAATCTCGATTCAAAACATGGGATTGTGTTCATTATCCCAACACTTGCGATCGCTCCAATTTCTGCCAGTATGTTCGCATTCAGATGCATTATCTATCCAAGGAATTGATGTAGAGTGGTACGAGTTTCCAATGGAAGCGAATAAGCTAGCACTGAATAAGGGTAATAATAAAGATAAAATTATTAATGTACCAATTGGTAGAGTGATTAAATATGTAGTCAGCAGTAAAATGTTGCTATGAGTTAAAATAAATGTACCTATTTTCTTGTTTTTTTGACGAGTTTTTAAGCTGGTTTTTGAATTCGAGAAATGCATAATACAACCCTATTAATACCAGTTTATATAACAATTAAATTTGATTTTTAAAAGCCAAGCTAACTCAGAGCAAACGCGATCGGGTTTTGCTCTCAGTATATTTAGCAAAAATCAAATATGAGTCTTATATAAGTATAGATTTTTACGTAAAAATATTATTCAGGCTATACACTCTGATGTCAAAGGTACAAGTGACGACTTCTTATAACCTTTAATTTTTCAGGGATAAAAAAGGTTTTTAATGAAAAAATATTGAAGTTGTGGCGATCGCTCTTACGTAAATTCTTGCAAATTTCACTTACATTCAGTTTAAACGATACAGCAGCAATGCTGGTATATCACTGGATATCTATATACAGCAGTTTTCAAGTTGGTGAAGTACATAAGCTAAGTCTATTACCCAGACAGAAAGAGTGTTTTACTTCTGAATTCTGATGTATCTGCATCTGATACCAAAATTTGATGTAATCCTGGCAGAATACAAGTAGCACTATTTCTTTTTTATGCCTAGAGACGATAAATTTGAAACTTCACAAAAGAGTGCATCTGCGATCGTTTGGTTATGAAGATTTTTTAACTGAACTAAAAACGCGAATTTCTAGCGCTCAGTTACGAGCCACAGTTGCAGTCAATAAAGAATTACTATTACTCACTCTTGGAATGATTCTATGCAAAAGTAAAAATAAGGTAATTTGCCAACAATCGAGCAGTTACAAGCTGAATTGGAAACGATTACTAAAATTGAATTAGGACTCGGTTTAAATGCAAAATTTGAGGGGAAAATAATTTATCCACTTGGAGAAACAGTAGACGAGCAAAACGAAATCAAGCAAGACTAACTTGACCAAAGAAAATGTGGTCAGCGCGAGACGCAAAGAAACGGAGAGAGTATTTAATAACTTCTCCGCATCTGTGCGTCTTCAACAAACAACTACCACCAAACTCGATTTCCATTTTCGTCAACTCGTGCTTCCCGAATTACGTCGGAAATTTCTTCAGCATCTTTAACGTGATGGAGTGCCTTCTTTTCACCATCGGGTTCATCGACAACGAAGTAAGTAGGTACTGTAATTTTGTCGCCTGTAATATCTGGTACATCATCAATAGCTGCCTGTTTAGCCTTCTCTTCAACTGATTGAGGCTTATCAGAAATTCTATCTCCTGGATTCGCGGTTAAGTTTCTTTCGTTCACATCTGGCTTTTCACGAGAATCCCGATCTTCGCTTACTGGTTGGTTAATTTGATTTTCTTGATTTTTATCACTCATGGCGCTTTCAGTTCTTAAAATATGGAACTCGACTAACAACAGCTTAAAAAATCAAGGGTATAAAGAGTTCTTTCTCTGGAGAGAGTTTGAGAATATATTTTGAAGAGATTTTCTGAGGAACATATCTTAGGTTATAGCCTAGCTCTGAGGTTTATAAATAACCTCCTACTCCAGAAATAAATAATAATTAAAAATTACAGTTCAGGAGTAGCTCTTAAAAAACCAATTTTATGAAAATGAACCCATAGCAAACACAAATTTACATTAATCCAAATGCGAGCGCTAATTTTTCTTAATATTCATTAGCTGGTTAACACTAAAGTACCTAAATTAGAAAGTAGCGATCGCGTCGTTCGCTTTCATCGCTACGATCGAGCGAGAAACTAGGAGTTGATCTGAGAAATGCCTAAGCCGCTATACTCACGATTTACAATTATGGATTGAGCAAACCATTAAACAGTTACAAAATCATGAATTTGAGGCCTTGGATATTGAGCATTTGATTGAGGAACTAGTTGATTTGGGTAAGGCAGAGAAAAATGCCCAGATTTTAGATGAAGATTTTTACGGACTGTAGACAATTGCTCGTTGTCATATTGCTTTACATCTAGATAGACAGCTTGACCGAAAAGTTCTACAATCTGACTGATTGTGGTAAATTTACCTATTGCCCAATCCATATAAGCATAGTAAAGATTTTCTAGTGATTCCGTTTGATTGCGGAAGCACTAAATTAATATAGGAAAGTCTTTGAGTAAAGGGCAGCAGACAAATGGATGTAAAGCTGATTTTAGCTGGATTAACAGTTATATTTACACTTTCGTGCTTATTTTTTGGCACTAAGAATGGATTCTATGATTCAGATAATTATCATGGTAATGGCTCCGCACATTGAGATAAATCTGTAGACGCTCGATCGGCTTACCGGAGGGTGAGTTGGCTAAGAGCGCTCAAAACTTGTAAAGGGAAAACAAACGGCAAACTCCTTGAGCTACTAGTTTGATGGCTTCTGGTTAGCCCACCTTTCCGAATCAGTGCGGGTTCGGTGCAGGCGTCCTCCCCAATCAAAAATCCGTATTCTCAGGGTGTAGGGGCGCACGATAAAACTTACCCCTAAGTCACAAAACCAAAATTTGTGTAACTTTTGGCTTTTGGGATATGTCCATGATGATGAGGTTTGAGGGGAGGAGAGCATGAGGGATAATCTATCGGCATCCTCTCGCGTAGATGGTGCGGAACTAGGTAGTGAATTAGAATGTTTCCCCTATAGTGTCCAGCATGACAATGAGGGCGTGTGTTTGTTGGTGAAAATGGGCCCACACCGCATTCTATTGGACTGTGGTTTTGAGGATATTTCATCGCTGGCTAAGGGTCTGACTAAATCGGGACGTGGAACTAGTTCGCCTCTACCAGCAGATTTAGTTTTGATTAGTCATGCCCACCCAGATCATGCTAAAGGCTTACTGGCGCTGCATACAGCTTTTCCCAAGTTACCGATTTATGGTAGTGAGGTAACTAGCAAGTTACTACCGCTGAATTGGGTAGATGAAGACCCTGAGAAAATTTCCCAATTTTGTCATGCCTTGCCATTGCGATCGCCTGTGGAATTCCAAGATGGTTTGGTGGCAGAATTATTTCCTGCAGGACATTTACCAGGAGCAGTAGCAATTCTCCTTACCTATACCACCCAGCAACGTACTTACAAACTACTGTATACAGGGGACTTTTTCTTATCGAACTCCCGACTAGTAGAAGGTTTGCGTTTAGAGGAACTGCGGGGTTTAGATTTGGATGTGCTAATTATTGAAGGTAGTTATGGCACATCCCGTCATCCTCACCGCCGCAACCAAGAAAATCAACTAGCCGAGCGAATTAATCGAGCGATCGCTGACCATTGTTCTGTAATCCTTCCTACCCCGGCTTTAGGATTAGGTCAAGAATTATTAATGCTCTTGCGATCGCATCACCACTTCACCGGACGAGATTTAGATATTTGGGTAGATGGTGCTGTCGCCACTGGATGCGATGCATATCTTGAACTGCTACCCCATCTCCCCCCATCGGTGCAGAACTTCGCCCGCCATCAACCCTTATTTTGGGATGAACGGGTACGTCCCCGCGTGCGTCGTCTCCAACCAGAACATCGTCCCAGTGTAGGCAAATCACCTTGTATTGTCCTCACCGACTCGACATCTGATTTAGGCAAACACTGCCAATTAGACACCGGGCCTTGGCTGATTCTCCTGCCAGAAAAAATTGATATAAAAGTTAACAAAGAATATTTAGCGCCCAGTACTGTCGAAACTTATCTTTTAGCTCAACATAGCGATGGCCCTGGTACTACACAGCTAATTCATAATTTGCGACCCCAGCACGTCGTTTTTGTCCACGGTTCTCCTGCCTACTTGGCAGACCTGACTAGCTTAGAGGAGTTGCAAAACCGCTATCACGTACATTCCCCGGCGGCTGATACTTTAGTAGAACTACCCATCGGCGACACATTTTTACAACCAGCAGCACCAGAAACTAACTACGAAGGCGAACTGACAGAATTAGGAACAGTAATCACAATCACCCTACCGAATGTGATTACTGCCGATCCGCGTTGGCGGCAATTTGCTGATACTGGTTTAATCGAAGCTCGTTGGCAAGGAGAAGAATTAGTATTAAGGGGATTGTCTCAACGAGAACTGCTCAACCAGAACAGCGATCGCTATACCTGGGCAGATGTAGACTGTTGTGGTACTTGCCGACATCAAAGGGGGCAGCGGTGTTGGAATCCAGCTTCCCCGTTGTATAACTTTAAAGTAACTCTCGAAGGTTACTGTCCTGCTTTTGAAGGCTTGAATGATAGCCAATAGTCATTAGATGTTTTGTCCTTTGTCGTTTGTCCTTTGTCATTTTTGACCAATGACCAATGACTAATGACTAATGACTAATGACTAATGACTAATGACTAATTATTCTGGATTCGAGTCAGTGTAACGGTTGTGGATGCGCTCTGCTTCGGGACAATCTTCAGTCATCAGAGGTTCTACATTACCGCGCGGTACTGAAGCCAATTTTTGCGTTACAGCACCAATGCTCTCGAGGCGAACCATTTCTTCCCAAGAACAAACTTCGTCCTCTTCTTCTGTTTCATAGCGTAGGGTCACTAAATCTCCCTCTATGTCTATGATGCGGGCGCGTTCAATCCAGCGTTGCTGGTCCCGCAAGAAAACACATACCTCGCGCCCATCGCAACACAGTTGATAAATCTTGCGGTGTAGCATGTACTGTTTCTGCCTTTTTAAACAACGTAGTTAAACCTGTCAAAATCTGGGTTCTACCCCATTACATTACACCTTTAAGAGGTTTATTTCACCGTTTAGAACAAATGCGCTTCATAACCCAATCCCAAGATTTGCTTCTATTCAAAATATCAGGATCGTGTTGGGTCATAAATCAATGGTTGCTCCAACAATGAACTCAATCTCCCTCCAGCTTATTCTAGGGAATGTCTGCTTCTATAAAAGTCAAACAATTCGGTACCTGTCCTAACCAGGTTCATATTTGCTGCTGAGTCATTCTTATCATTATGTAATAAAGAATACTCCAAAACAATCGTTGATTGCGGTTGTTTAATTTGCCTACTTTTAATCATTGGCATTACTGGGAAGTCCGGGGACTTAGCTTTACTTTTACCCACTTGTATCTGATCTTAACTCATTCTCTTGCTGACCTTGATGCTTTTCAACAACAACACCCAAATAGTTTTGAGTTTTTCAGTCAAAAACCTGAAAAAAGGCAAGAGCGTCAGGGAAGAGTAGAGGAAAACACCATGAGAAAATCCTACTCCAGAAGTCTTAGGAGGATTTATGTGGTAAAGGAAATTCTATAAGCACGTTCGACGAGGATGCTTCTCGTTTAATTTTTCCGGCGCGAACTGCATCATATAGGGCTGCGAGTTCTGACAAATCCTCTGACTGATAGCATTTAGTGGCTAGCACCTGCTGGAGTAAACCCTCAGATTCAACACTAAGATATCCAGTTTGGAAAGCAGATGCGATAATTGTGCGAATCATCTTGATTAGGGCAGAATGAGCAAATTATTAGGTCTAGTGTGGAACATTTTCTTTTCTTGCTAATTGATATGAGACATTAATACTGTGTGATTAGTATTACGCTAAATCAGTGATTTATATCACAATATGAGTTTTGGATACTCTAATATTACACAGATAAAAAGGCAGAAAAATTTTCAGCATCAATGTTGAAAAGCTGATACTTAACAAAATTAAAATACAATAATTTTTTCGACAACCATCTACAAAATCCAATCAAACATCAGCAATCAAGCAAAAAACTGGCAGAAATCTTCATCTTTTTGACTTAATTGTACCCAGTCTAAGTTTAAAGACTGAAATTTTTGCACTAAGCGATCGCAAGCCGGACGTTCGGTAGCGTAATGTCCGGCATCGATTAAAATGAGATTGCGATCGCGGCTTTCTTGAAACTGATGGAATTTACAGTCAGAAGTTAGATAAGCTTGGGCACCTGTTTTGGCGACGGCTGAAATGTAACTAGCCCCCGAACCACCCAAAACCGCAACTCGTGAAATCGTTTCCTGTAAATCAGCACTTGGGGAAAAAATTAAATTTGGGGGAGAAAGTCGGGTTTGAATGGTTGCGAGTAATTCCTGTAATGTCAGAAATGGTTCTAGCAAACCAACACGACCATATCCTAATCCTGCTTGTGTAAGCTCTATGGGAGTAACTTCTTTTAATTCTAAAATCTGAGCTAAAACGTCAGCAGTCCCATCTTGCACTTGGTCAAAATTTGTGTGAGCAGTGTAAATACCGATATTATGCTTAAATGCTAACCGTACCATTTCAGCGATCGCTTCACCAGTACGTAAAGATTTGAGAGGATTAAAAATCAAGGGGTGATGGGCAAATATCAGATTAGCATTTAGAGCGATCGCTTCCTCCATTACCGCCAAAGTCGGTGTCAAGCACACCAAAACCCGTGTTTCTTGCTGCAAAACTCCTGGTTCAATTTGCCAGCCACAATTATCCCAGCTTTCACACCAAGCGGGATTAGCCCATGCTTCAAACCAATTAATTAAATCAGCAATTTTCATAATTATTTTCTTCAGCAATTTTTAATTTTTAATTGCTAATCAGTGTCTTTGTGGTTGAATATCTAATTTTAATGCTAATTGCTGGCGCATCTCCTGGAAAGGTCTATTCCATATAGGGTTAGCATTCCAATTCCATGCCGCTACTGGAATAAGTTGTTCCTCAGCAAGACAAGTTAGCAAACGGTATTCATCTTCTGGTTCACGAGAAAAAGTGAATGGGTTGCGGTAGCCCGTATCACATAGTTTATAAGATATTACCTGACCATGATTAATACGTTGTAAAAGTTCTTTACCTTTAGCAAGCAAATAATCAAAAAAAACCAGACTAAAAGGTTCTACATGTGCGCGATTGTGTGGCTCTTTTTGCACCCATCTTGCCCAATCAAAGCCATACATAAAATCATGAACATAACGGAAGCGCATTTCCGTTTTGTTGCCGAACATTTCTGTCAGACAAACCATCTTTTCACCAAAAGCTTTTAAGAAAGGAATAGCGCCCTCATCTGCATTTAAAGCCTGCCTAAGCATACTGCTTACCAGAAAATCGAAATCCCAAAAGATGTTTTCTGGAAAGTTTTGCAATTGAGTGCGGACTATGCTTTCGAGAGTTTCTTGAATAGTTGTGATAATTTGAATGTCTGTATTTTGTTTTGTAATCGAATTTCCTAACTCTGCAAAGCTGGTAATTAATGTTTTTTTGGGACTCAGTGACAATAATTTAACAGACTGCTGGGCAAGCATTTCATCAATAACCTGAAAAGTATTAGTTGGTGTTAGTTCTTGCTTCATAGTAATAATAATAGCCCAGCATCTGACACTAAATATTAGTCTATCTCGGCATCAGCGGATTTTTTAATAATCACAAATAAACTTAACTTTTTGATTTACAAATATACACGCACGAATTATTTAAGGCATATCTGGTCAATTTTGCATCAATAATTGTCATGAGAAATTTATCAAGGCGATATTTTTTTAATGCATATCACCGTGATTTTAGGAGATTATATCCAAAATGTAGACAGTATAACCAGAGTATTTAAACTCTACAAAACCACACCTTCAATCCAACTTGAGAATCGGCTATCCAGAAATGTGAACAACCAATTCTCTGGAATGACTGCGCTGGCGGTGTTCCCAAATATAAATTCCCTGCCAAGTTCCTAGTACTAAGTGACCGCGATTAATGGGGATATGTTCAGAAGTGTGGGTGAGTGCAGTACGAATATGTGCTGGCATATCATCGGGCCCTTCTGCATCATGGATGTATTTGCCTGATTCTGGCACGAGTTTTGCCATAAAATTAGCTAGATCCACAAGAACATCAGGATCGGCATTTTCTTGGATAACCAAACTAGCTGAAGTGTGGCGCAAAAATAAAGTACAAAGACCAGTTTCTACTCCCGATTCTGCAACTATAGCTGCAATTTTTGCGGTGATGTTTTGAAAAGATTTGCCAGTAGTAGAAATTCGGAGTAACTTTTGGTAGTGAGTCATGTGGAATACTGAAATTAAGGTATTATAAGCATATTAAACAAACTGTTCTTGCGATCGCCACACGACTCAACTATTATTAAAATTGACATCCGCTCCAAATATCCTGCCAATTAAAAATATTTACTAACAACAAATAATCTGTTAATTGACAATTTTAGTTGCGTCTACTTCTAATCTCACTACTGGTGGAACATATATAAAACCCATGCGATCTGAAGGATAAATTTCCAAGTATGTTTTGGCTATCTCTTCAACAAAGTTTTGTTGTAAAGCTTCTGGTATCCTGGCGGTAAAGGGAAACAAGATTGTTCGGATAAACCCATTCAATCTTTCCTTTCCTTCAAAAACTCCCTTTGTTGTTAAAATTCAAATTTTTTGCATCTGCAATTTGGAAACTAAGGTTAGGAAAATAACTTGGAGAAAAGTTTTTTTGAGCAAAATCAATCATTTCTGAAGAATTGTCAATACCTATAACTGAACCATTAGGTATATAACTGGCAATATCAGCAGTGACTTTTCCATCTCCACACCCAATGTCCAAGATACTTTCATTTCCTTTTAAATTAAGTTTCACTATTGCCTCTTTTGCCCATTTTTGTTGGTCGGAAGAATTTTTGCAATAATCCTCTGGATTCCATTTGTCCATAACGATAGTTCTCCTTGTGAGTGATAAGCAGTAAGCGATCGCCCGCGCCTTCATCCTGCTCAAAATGAGGTATGAAAAGCAAATTAACAGTTAAATTTATAATAAGTCGATTGAGGTAATTTCGGCGGTCACAACAGTTAAGATATATTAGTAATTTATCAATCTTTTATATTGTGATAAATATTATCTGCTATCTTTATTATGGCAATAATTGATAATAGCTTGAGCTATAGTTTCATTACCATCTTTAGCAATTGGTTGAGATTGCCTTGGAGATTGGGGTAACTCATAAAGAAAATCCCAAGTCCCTTGAAAAAACTCAGATGGGGTGATGATTTGATGCTGATTATTATTAGTTATGCCTTCTACTATAAAAGTTGCTTCGGCAAAGTCTTCACGCGGTATAGTGACAATTGGTACTCCTAGTATCGTGGCTTCCGAAAAAGTACTGTAACCAGGTTTAGAAACGACTCGCCCACAAATAGGCATAAAATCTACAGGGCGGTATTTGTGGTCATTAATTTTCACTAAATTAGGTAAATCAGGGGCAGATCGATCGAATACGATAAATTGCCAATCTGGAAATCGCTGTAAGTTATCATAAGGAATTTGCTGTAAACCTAACCCGCCAAAGGTTAACAAAATTGTTTTTTCGACTGGTGCAGTTATTCCCCAAAGAGAACGTAAATCATCAGCAGAGTGACGGGGGAAACCGCCTGTTAAGCCGACATCTGTGATATTATTAAAAGCTGGCATTGGTTCGTGGAAAGGAAGACGAAACAGGCGATCGCACTTTGAATACCAATCACTAATCCAATCTGCAACTGCGGTAAATTCGCCTCCCCAATCTCGGTAGATAAAGTCCCAACCGAAGTTACTCATCATCCAGCAAGGAATATTTGCAGCTTTGGCAAACCCAGGAGCGAGGAAGGGAATATCTGCCAAAATAAGATTAACGCGATTTTGGCGGATAAAATTCACTTCTGAGGCAATCAGCGAATTTTGATGCTTCTGAATATCCAGTAACTTTTCTAAAGTCGCTACTTTATCCATTGTCAAACTATCTGTTTGCACCACACCCAAATCAAATGCACGAGGACGATAGATAAAATCGCCTTCTATATAGCACTCTAACAGCCAGCGTGGGGCAGTACTTACCACAATTAGCAGAACTTCTGGACATAACTTTTGAATTGTTGCAGCTACAGAAGCCGTGCGGGTAGCATGACCAAAGCCGTGGTTAGTTATCGCTAAGTATAAGATTGGGCGTTCCATTTTTAAGTTAGGAGTTAGGAGTTAGGAGTTAAAATCATAATTTATACACGCTAACTTACAACTGATAACTTTTAATTAATTTTGCAAAAATTTTGAATCGCCTCAATCAATTGGTCGATTTCCGATTCTAAAGTAAAGTAATGGACGCTAGCACGTATACAGCTAGGATCGGCAATTGTCCGAGTTAATATTTTTTGTGAGTCCAAAAATTGCACCAACTTCAAATGAGCTTGAGGCTGATTATTTGCAAGTTGAAAAGAGACTATACCACTTTCAGGTGGAGAAGTTCGCAAACATTTAATATTGGGTAACGCCGTCAATTGTCGCCAGAGGTACTCGCTGTTATGACAAATTTGCTCATAACGTTCCTGTGACGTTCCCCATTCCTGATGAATTGCGATCGCTTCCTTCAAACCAAGATACAACGGATAAGCTAATGTAGATACTTCGTATCGTCGCCCATCTGGAAGCCAATCCACAGGTTGAGATTGACTATCTACAACAACACCATTCAAGCCAATAAATGTAGGTTTTAGGCTTTCTCGTGCTTCTGGCCGGACATACAAGCCGCCAGCACCCGCAGGGCCACATAACCATTTATGACCAGTGAAAGCATAAAAATCTACTCCCAATTCAGTCAAGTTTAAAGGCAATAAACCAGCAGACTGAGCAGCATCTATTAATAGTGTAGAATGATTATTTCTGCATACTTCGGCAATTTTGTCTAGAGGTAAAACTTGACCGGTATTCCAGAAAACATGACTCAATATTACTAGGCGGGTATTGGGGCGCAAGTGCTGGGCAATGATGGTTACAGGGTCGCCCTCATTTAAAGTCGCTTTTAAGGGACAAGTGGTAACTTCTACAGAGAATCTCCGCGAGATTTCTCGTGCTGTAGCAATTACGCCTGGATGTTCGCAGTCTGAGAGCAGTAGATGGTCGCCAGCACGCCATTCAATGCCCCACATGGCGATATTACAGCCAACAGTGACATTTTGGGTGAGAGTAATTGTTTGGCTTGGTGCATTTAATTCCAAAGCGATCGCAACTCTAGCGGCTTGAGTTTGAGGTGCTATCCAGCTAAACGCCTCATTGCCAAAGGGGCCTATTTGCTGAACATAAGCTTGAGTTTGGGCGATCGCATCCATTGCCCTTTGGGGCATGGGCCCTTGTCCTCCATAGTTAAAATAAGCCTTATTCCCTAAAGCGGGAAATTGCTCTCGATGACGATGCAGCTTGATTGGTGATGCAGAAATACTAGTCATAATTTACAAGGGATATCTGCTGTTTGCAGGCTATTGATATTCAAAAGTATTTTGACCGTTTCTCATGCCGACGTTACGGTATCCGCCCGACTGGCAATGCTGGATACAAGACTTCATGGATTACATCTTCGATCGTATTTCCGGCGATCGCACCCAGTCTATTATCAATAGTGAGTAATAATGACTCTCACGATATCCCTATTGATGCCTAGAATTGCCTCCAGTCTACCATCTACAGTCAAAGGATAGAACTATTAACAGATAAGAATGAATGCCCTGATGACAAAGATGGCTAGAATGCTTGTACTGTAAGGAGTCATTTTAACTCAGAGTATTACTTGGAGTAATTAGGAAGTAAGATAAATCTGAGCATATATTGAGCATTGAAAATGAGTATAAATCTATACTTTTAATGTGTAACTATGCACTTAATTAATTAATTTGAGCATTAATTGAGTATTTTTTGTAAAAATAAGGCTGAAGCTTTTGAAAAATAAAACTTTAAAGGTCATCATTGTGCGCCACGGTCAAAGCGGTTATAACACCGAGCGGCGCATCCAAGGACGCACTGATGCGTCAACATTAACCGAAAAAGGTCGTAAGGATGCAAGTCTAGTAGGCAAAGCCCTCAGCAATATCTTATTTAATACGATTTACAGCAGTCCCTTACAACGAGCGAAACACACAGCAGATATTATCCATAGTGAGTTAGCTACTCATGCTCAAAAATCTGCTGTAGTTCAAGTTTCTGATTTGCTACTAGAAATCGATCTACCTTTATGGGAAGGATTGCTGACTGCCCAAGTCAAGCAAAAATTTGCTGAAGACTACCGCACTTGGCATCAACACCCCGACGAACTGCGAATGTTCCTTAATGATGCAGAAGGAACAAGAGAACATTTTCCCGTTCTTGCTTTATACGAACAAGCACGGCAGTTTTGGCAAGAAATTTTGTCCCAACATCAAGGCGAAACCATTCTCATCGTGGGACATAACGGAATCAATCGCGCTTTGATTAGCACAGCGTTAGGAATCCCTCCTAGTCGCTACCACTCAATACAGCAATCTAACTGTGGGATCACCGTATTAAATTTTGCTGGCGGATTGGGCGAACCAGTCCAGCTAGAATCTTTAAATCAGACGCAACACACCGGAGAAACTCTACCTTCATTGCGACCGGATCATCAAGGAGTACGATTGTTACTAGTGCGTCACGGTGAAACCGACTGGAATCGCCAAACTAGGTTTCAAGGACAAATTGATGTCCCGCTCAACGACAACGGTAGACAACAGTCACAAAAAGCCAGCGAATTTCTCAAAGAAGTAGCAATTGATAATGCTTACAGTAGCACAATGCTGCGCCCTAAAGAAACAGCAGAGATTATCTTAAAACAACATCCAAATGTAAAATTAGAATTGCAAGATGGTTTAAGAGAAATCAGTCATGGTCTCTGGGAAGGAAAATTAGAAACAGAGATAGAGCAAGAGTTTCCAGGAGAATTGCAGCGATGGCGGCTGATACCAACGCAAGTGCAAATGCCTGAAGGGGAAAATTTACAACAAGTGTGGGAGCGCAGCGTTGTAGCTTGGCAATCAATTCTACAAGCAGCATCAAAGAATCAATTCAAAACTGTATTAGTAGTAGCTCATGACGCTACTAACAAAACATTGCTTTGTCACATTCTGGGTTTATCGCTGGAAAAATTCTGGAGTTTTCGTCAGGGTAATGGTGCAGTCAGTGTTATCGACTACCCTGCTGGAATCGATGGTTTACCAGTACTGCAAGCAATGAATATCACTTATCACTTTGGTGGAGGTGTACTAGATAAAACAGCAGCGGGAGCGTTGTGAGTCCTGTTAGCGGAAAGCTAAGGTTTAGCCCGTGCTGAGTTCTGAGTAAGAAGGAGTTAGAAAAAGTGAGGAGTGAGGAGTGAGGAATAAAGTTAGAAGCAATGACTGAAAAACAAATAACTTATCAGTAGCTAGACGTAAATAAATTAAAGTTTGTAGTAAGGACTTTAGTCCTATAATCCTTTCTTTGAGCGATGAATCGCTCACTACGAACTAGGATTTTACTTTATCCCTCTTCTGTCAGTCTCCGAAAACTTTTGCCATTTCTGAATTCTAAAGCTTTTGTATAGCAAGCGATCGCTAGATTATTTCCTAATAACAAATACAAGACCAATTTTTTCTAATAGTATAGCTTGTATTGGTTGCCTCATGAGGCTTCTAGCGATCGCCCTCGCGGAAAGTGACAGAAGAGGGTTATGTTTAATTATGCCTACCTACTTAACTCCTAACTCATAACTAAAACTTTTATGACTGAACTGCTGCAAAAAGTACGAGTAATTGATCCTGTTTCTGAAATCGACGAACTCTTTGATGTACTGATTGCTGATGGTTATATCCGAAAAGTGGCTTCGGACATTTCTGACATCAGTGCCGATACTCAAATCAGAGATTGTCAGGGATTAGTTCTCGGCCCTGGGTTAGTCGATTTGTACAGCCACTCTGGTGAACCTGGTTTTGAAGAACGGGAAACCCTCTTGTCTTTCTTACAAGCTGCTGCTGCTGGCGGCTTTACTAGAGTTAGCATTTTACCCGATACATCCCCAGTTATTGATAACCCTGCGCTTGTGGCACAGTTGCAGAAGAGGAGAGGGGGGACAAGGGGACAAGGGGGCAATTTTTCTCCCTTGTCTCCCCCCTCTTCCTTGTCTTCTCCTCTCCCCCTGCTTCATATCTGGGGTGCTATCACCGTAGATATTGCTGGGAAACAGATGACGGAATTGGCAGATTTAGCGTCTGTTGGAGTTGTGGGTTTTACTGATGGTAAACCTTTAGAAAATTTAGCGCTGGTGCGAAGAGTGTTAGAGTATCTCCAGCCGTTGGGTAAACCAGTAGCATTTTGGCCTAGCGATCGCCAGTTAACAGCCAATGGTGTAATCAGAGAAGGGACAAATGCTCTGCGTTTTGGTTTACCCCCAATACCCACCAGCGCTGAAACAACTGCGATCGCAGCTATGCTTGAATTGGTTGCAACCATCGGCACACCAGTTCATATCATGCGTGTTTCCACAGCTCGCAGCGTGGAATTAATTGCTTCAGCTAAAGCGGCTGGTTTACCCATCACCGCCAGCACCACCTGGATGCACCTTTTACTTGATACAAAAGCAGTTAAGAGTTATCACAGCAGCTTGCATTTAGATCCGCCTTTAGGTAATCCCAGTGATATGGCGGCGTTACGTACAGGGGTACGTGCGGGTGTAATCGATGCGATCGCTATCGATCACACACCCTACAGCTACGAAGAAAAAGTCCAAGCCTTTGCCGAAGCGCCTCCAGGAGCAATTGGTTTAGAATTAGCACTACCTCTTTTATGGCAATATCTCGTTGAAACTGAGGAATTTACAGCTTTAGAATTATGGCGGGCATTGAGTACCAATCCAGCAGAGTGTTTGGGAGAAAAAGTAAGTGCGATCGTACCTCATCAACCAGCGGAACTTACTTTATTTGATCCCCAGCAAACTTGGAAAGTCGAACGCAAAAGTCTTTATACACTGTCACAAAATACACCTTGGTTAGGACAACAGTTGAAGGGTCATGTTGTGCAAACCTGGTGTTAAAAAAACGCACTTAAAACCACTCAACAGAACGCAAACAAGCCGAAGCACAATTGTGGCAAACAAATGAGCAGCTTGCTAACGCCAATATGGAACTTGCCCGTGTCACTCGCCTCAAAGATGAATTTCTTGCAAACATAGAGCCATCAACTGCGAACACCTCTCAATGCGATTTTGAGTATGTCAGAGGGCTTACAAGAAAGTGTATTCGGCTCCATTAATGAAAGACAAGTAAGAGCGATCGCCACTATTGAGCGTAGTGGCAGACATTTACTATAACTAATCAATGACATTCTAGAATTGGTATATCAAGTTACTGCATTTAAAAATTACAGTATGCCCTTTCTGCTAACGTGACATCTAGCATGAATGGATTGTCATTACCTTTTTGAACAATTTCTAAATGGGGAAGTCCTTTAAGTAATTATGTTTGCACACCAAATTCTTCTGGATCTACATCCCAATTTACCCAGCAAATCGCTTCACGCGCTGAGTTTATATTTGGTGGAACTCGCAAGGCGTGAATAAACCCTGTGCTAGGGCAAGTCATTTTTAATAAATAAATCGGCTCGATATCCACATTTTTATCAATTCTTAATAGTGTATATTCTTGCCAGTTGTCTAATTCAATAGCTTGTAGTTCTTGGCAAATTCTGGCGTAACCAATACCCTGAATTAATACTCGCCGTAGTTCGGCATTTTCTTCTGTTAAAAGCCAAGTAGCTTGCCATTGCTGCGGGGGGATTTTACCGTATTTTTCAGGCAAGGTTACGCCATGATAGGAGTACAAGCTATATCCATCGGTAAATTCAATGGCAGGTTCACCTTCAGCGTGAAGGCGGTTTTGATTATCGAAGCGTAGGTGAAGGGGGCGATCGCATACTATACAAGTATATTTACCTGCGAAAATCCAGCCGCACTCTTTGACTACTGACTCAAAGGAATTCCATTTAACTCGATCGTACACACAATTCAAAACCGAAATACAAAAATCTTTGAAACTTGCACCGCAAGCTAATATTTCATATTCAATGCAGTCATCCTTGGCATTTTCTACTTCAAGTTGTAGTTGACTTTCCAGTTCTCTATCTAATTCGCTCCACAATTCCCAGCAATGGTTACAATTATTTATACTAATCTCTAGTTTCGTTTTTAATTCAAACCACAGTAGAGTATCAAGTTCGCGATCAATTTGTTTATATAATTCATCTTCTAGGTCGTTACATACGTTTGCAGGCGGTAGTTCATAAATACATAATTCCCCCCACAGATCCCAACCATCCCAATCGCTACCACGTTCTTGTGATAATTTGCTTAAAGTAGTTATCAAAGCAGCATTCGGGCTATCATAAAAAACTATCTCAGGTTCTTCCATACCAATCAAAACATAAGTAGCTTTGACCGCTTCCGCCGCTTTTTTACGATCAATTCGCTCAGTTGAAAGTGCGATCGCTCTCCACTTTTCTCGATAAACTGGAATTAAAGCCTCTTGCTCAGGTGTTAACTTTTCAATCAGCGACATAACGCCAACCTTCAGGCTCGTATTCTCTTTGTATTCTTACTATCCAGTCACCTTGGGGAATTGAAATAGCTTTATGCTCCTCATGAGCTAGCAATGCTGATTCAGAAAACACACGTAAATAGAGTGTGCTATCTTTCTCGTATAATTCTGCCTTGCCTTCAATAATTTGATGTTTATGACCCGTAACTTCGCCTTCTGCCAAAGTTAGATGAAGTATTTTTTGTCCTTCAACCTGCTGCACAGGCAGTAAGATAACATCACCTTGACGAATTGGTTGCATGATTTTGCTTTCCTGACATAAGTATAAATGCTATTTCGCTTTTGCTCTCAAGTTTGATTTAATTTTGGCACAAGCTCTATTAAAGTCGGGCATTGGGCATTGGGAATGGGGAAAGGGTAAGGGGTAAGGGGAAAAAGGGAAAGATTAAATTTATTCCTTTTCCCTTTAACCTTTAACCTTTTTCCCTGCTCCTCTGCTTTCTCATCTCCCATTCTCTATGCCCTATGCCCCATGCCCCATGCCCAATTAAAAGATATTTTGAAAACTGTAGTCGCCAATTATGCGTTAGATAAGTTAAAGATTGAAGTAGCTGGCTGGAAATTCAGACCCAGCGTACCCTCATTTATCCTCTGGGATAGACTGGGCAATAAGTTCAGCGAATTTTCTCCCAAGCAGGCAGTTTATGTGAGGATTAAATCACCGCCCTAAGCGTGACCTTTTATCTTGACAATTTGTAAAAGTTACCTCAATTTGACTGTTTAGCTTAGTAGCTCTTGTTTTTATTGAAATTTCCATGTCAACTCTCGTCATCGTCGAATCTCCAACCAAAGCTCGTACCATTCGCAACTATCTGCCATCAGGCTATCGGGTGGAGGCGTCTATGGGTCATGTGCGTGACCTACCCCAGTCGGCTAGTGAAATTCCCGCTGCCGTCAAAGGGGAATCATGGGCACAGCTAGGGGTAAATGTGGACGCCGACTTTGAACCGGTATATGTTGTCCCGAAAGACAAAAAGAAAATTGTTACCCAGCTCAAAGATGCCCTCAAGGATGTAGATGAACTGATTCTGGCAACGGACGAAGACCGGGAAGGTGAAAGCATTAGTTGGCATTTATACCAACTACTGAAGCCGAAAGTTCCGACTAAGCGGATGGTGTTTCACGAAATTACCCAAGAGGCAATTAAAAAAGCTCTGAAAGACTGCCGCAATATTGATGAGCAGTTGGTTCGCGCTCAAGAAACGCGGCGGATTTTAGATCGGCTGGTGGGCTATACCCTATCTCCCTTGCTATGGAAAAAAATCGCCTGGGGATTATCTGCTGGGCGAGTGCAATCTGTAGCCGTGCGACTTTTAGTCACTAAGGAACGCCAACGCCGCGCTTTCCGTGAGGGTACGTACTGGGATTTGAAAGCTAGTTTGTCAAAGGAAAAAACCCCCTTTGCTGCCCAGTTGGTAACACTGGGAGGAACCAAAATTGCTAACGGCAGCGATTTTGATGCCGCAACCGGACAAATTACCGCAGGTCGTAATGTCTTGTTGCTCAACGAAGAACAAGCGGTAGCCCTCAAGGAACGCCTAACTGGAAAAACCTGGAATGTTAACGACATTGAAGAACGCCCAGTGACGCGCAAACCGTCGCCACCGTTCACCACTTCAACGCTGCAACAAGAATCTAACCGAAAACTGCGTCTCTCAGCCCGTGACACGATGCGGGTTGCCCAGAATTTGTACGAGCAAGGGTATATTACCTATATGCGGACAGATTCGGTGCATTTGTCAGACCAGGCGATCGCAGCTGCTCGGAGTTGTGTAGAAAAGCTTTACGGTCAACAATACCTCAGTCCCCAACCCCGGCAATACACCACCAAATCCAAAGGCGCACAAGAAGCGCACGAAGCAATTCGTCCAGCAGGTAGCACCTTCCGCACCCCCCAAGAAACTGGTTTGGGCGGTCGAGAACTTGCCGTTTACGATTTGATTTGGAAGCGGACTGTTGCTTGTCAAATGGCTGATTCCCGGCAAACTCAAATTACCGTGCAATTGCAAGTCGAGGATGCTGGATTCCGTTCTTCTGGCAAACGGATTGAATTTCCCGGATACTTACGTGCTTACGTCGAAGGTTCAGACGACCCAGAAGCAGCACTGGAAGACCAGGAAGTAATTTTACCAAATCTGAAAGTGGGCGATCGCCCCGATTGTACAGAGCTAGAAGCAGTTGGGCACGAAACCCAACCGCCAGCAAGATACACCGAAGCAACTTTAGTGAAAACCTTAGAAAGCGAAGGTATTGGTCGTCCCAGTACTTACGCCAGCATCATTGGCACCATCATCGACAAAGGTTATGCCCATTTAGTGAGTAACGCTCTTATTCCTACCTTCACCGCTTTTGCCGTCACCGACTTGCTGGAAAAACATTTCCCGGACGTTGTCGATCCCAGTTTTACCTCGAAGATGGAGCAAACCCTGGATGACATTGCCACAGGTGAAGCGAAATGGCTACCCTACTTGCAGCAATTCTATCTGGGAGACAAAGGACTGGAAACACTGGTAAAAGAGCAGGAAAGTCAGATTGATGCCACCAAAGCTAGGACTGTAGAACTAGAAAATTTAGATGCCAAAGTCCGCATTGGTAAATATGGCCCTTACATTGAAGTCGAAAACGGTGAGGGGGTGATCACTGCCTCAATTCCCAAAGACTTGACACCAGCCGACCTCGACCCCAAACAGGTAGAAGTATTGCTGCGGCAAAAAATCACAGGCCCTGACCAGGTAGGCCGCCATCCCGAAACTGGCGAACCGATTTATGTGAAAATTGGTGCTTACGGCCCTTATGTGCAATTGGGTGACAAAACCGACGAAAACCCCAAACCGAAACAAGCCTCCCTACCTAAAGGTGTTACCCCAGAAACCGTTACCCTGGAAATGGCTGTTGGTCTATTGGCACTACCCCGGACATTAGGAGTTCATCCAGTTACTGGCGGCAAAATTCAAGCAAGTTTGGGACGCTTTGGCCCTTATGTGGTTCATGACCAGGGTAAGGAGGGGAAAGACTACCGCTCCCTAAAAGCTGCTGATAATGTATTGACAATTAACCTAGAACGTGCATTAGAACTGTTATCCGAACCCAAAAAGGGGCGCAGTTCCACCAACAGCAAGTCAAAGGCAGCCTTACGCGAATTGGGTACGCATCCAGAAGATGGAGAAACAATTAACATCTACGATGGCCCCTATGGCCCTTACATCAAGCATGGCAAAACTAATGTCAGTATCCCAGAAGGTCAAACGGTAGAAGATGTAACCCTGACGGCGGCGCTGAACTTGTTGGCAGCTAAGACATCGACCGGAAAATCGACTCGCAAAACGAGTAAATCAACGACTTCCAAATCTAAGTCAACTGCGAAATCATCAACAACCGCTGCAAAGAAAAAAAGTACAGAAGGCTAGTGCTAAGTCAAACAATTTTGGATTTTAGATTTACGCTAGCGTAGCGTTAGCGACAAAGGCGTGTCTTTGAGATTTATTTCGCCCATAACGGGCAAAGCATGAATCTCAAAATTCTCTTAATCCAAAATCTAAAATCTAAAATTCATACTCAATAGTCTATCTAAAGTCCGATTTTTAACTCTTGACCCTTGATATCCATCCTTGATAGGATACAGTTCATTAGGTTCAGGTGTGATACTCTAAAAAGTAAGGGAAAACACAACGCTAAATTTTAGAAGTGGCTTATGTCCTAAATGCGGGCCCAAATGCGGGATTGTGTATCAGCCTGATTGGAAGCCAGAGGTGCGAAAGTATGTTTTTTCTGCGTACCTGTTAATCAAAAATTGAGGTAGTATCTCAGGAGCGATCAGTTCATGGACTATATAGAAAAGGTGCTGGAAAAGCTTAAGGAATTAGCTCGTAGGTTAATTGAAAACCTATTAGGGCCAGAGGCTGAACCGGAACCGGAACTGATTCCGATTCCTGTGAACGATCGCTCTCGCCGTCGCCACTAACCTCACAGTGGTATCGACGTTGCAATCCTTAAGTATTCTGGCACTGCATGGGCCAAACTTAAATTTGCTAGGACAGCGAGAACCAGGAATTTATGGTTCGGTGACACTAGCTGAAATTAACCGCCTGTTAGAAGAAGAAGCATTCAAATTACAGGCGAAAGTTTTTCCTTTGCAGTCAAATCATGAAGGAATTTTGGTAGATAGTATTCATGGCGCGTTAGGGCAACATCAGGGAATTCTGATTAATGCAGGAGCATACACCCACACAAGTGTGGCCTTGCGAGATGCGATCGCTGCTGTTAACTTGCCCACAGTGGAAGTACATCTAAGTAACATTTACCGCCGGGAAGAATTTCGCCATCATTCTTATATCGCCCCAGTTGCGATCGGGCAAATAAGTGGTTTTGGGGTTCAAAGTTACTTATTGGGCTTACAAGCTTTGATAGATCATTTAAGAGTTAGGAGTTAGTAGAGACGCGATTAATCGCGTCTGTACAAGAGTTAGGAGTTAGTAGAGACGCAATTAATCGCGTCTGTACAAGAGTTAGGAATTGGCAGTAAAGTTAGGAATTAGCAATCTCTCATTAACTCCTCACTCCTCACTATTCACTTTTAACTATATAATTCATGCGTTATTCTCCTATAAGTCGGTTTAAAGGGACTTTACTCGGAGCATTCTTGGGAGAAAGTTTAGCTTCTGGTGGTAAAGTACAGTTTGAGAGTTCCCTAGATTTAGGCAGAATGGCGGTTCTGGGTATCCAGAGTTTGATTGCGCTGGGTAGATTGGATTTAGATGATTGGATAGAGCGTCAGCAAGAAGAATCTCTTCATTTAGTAGCAACTGATGACATCTCGATAAAAATAATTATTGCTACATTACCAGTAGCCCTGTTTTTTCACGAAAATCCGATTAAACTGCGACAAAACTTGCTGCGTGTGCTGAAAATCTGGGAGGATGACCCAGTAATCAGGGATGGAACGCTAGCAGTAGGATATGCGATCGCTCTTGCCTTAACTGAAAAACTTGACCCTCTAACTCTTATCCCACAAACAATTTCTTTTATCGGCGAAACACCAACATCAATACCAAAAAAATTATTAAGAGTTCAGAATTTATTAGAGCAAGGAGCCGGATTATCAACGACCCAAGCTGAGTTTGCTAAGGAAGAAAAACTTAGTAACACTATTGCTATGGCATTTTACTGCTTTTTGAGTACCTTAGAAGACTTTCGCCTGACAGTTTTACAGGCTACTCACGATCGCAATTCTCAGCAAAATGCTACGCTGCTAAATTCAGAGGCTACAGGTGCAATTACTGGTGCTTTGTCGGGAGCATATAACGGAATAGGCGGAATTCCGGTAAATTGGCAAGTCTTGCTCTTACAGAGGAATTCTCCAGTATGGGGACTAACTAGCTTTTCTCAAGTGTTAGAATTGACCGATGCATTTGTGGGGGTGTGGTCAGGAGTGTATAATCTTACCTTAAACCCAAAAGAGTTAACAGAGGAGGGATGTGAGGTGGCTTTGCTTTCAGTTTACGCAGCTCCTCGCGTTATTCGGTCGCGTTAATCTGAAATTAACCAGATCGGGGGTTAAAGCTAGGCAAACTTCCGCCACAGTTGTATTAATTTCATATACTAAAATTTTTCAGTAAACCCTTGGACTGATTCTGTAGCTAACTATTGTGGTAAATCAGCAATAAAAAAGCCGCACCATCTAGTTGCAACCGCCGCAGATCGAACTTTCCTGATGATTGTCTTTTTTGAACTATCAAAGTCGGCAATTGCAGGTAGAGATAATGAAAATGCATCAATTTTTGCAGTTCTTGAACCAGCAATTGACTCACTGGCGGCGACAGTACAAAACACTACGCCGTAAAGGAAAGTTAATGAGAAGTCCCAAAGGTAAAACCCATAGAAGGGAACTTCTAAGGACTATGCTCAAGAATGTATTTCTGTTTTTATCAAAAACCAATAAGAAAAGCGAACGCCGAAAACAAGAAAGAGCGCTAAGGTCAAAGGCACAATCTGTCAAGATTAAGAGTAGTATTTGTACAGTCGGTTTAGATTGGGCATACAAACAGCGTTACTCGGTGATTTTGGCGATCGCTGTAGTCTCCCTCACAGGTATTATTGGGCATAAATTATACAATCAAACTCAACTCCAAGTAGGACATCCTGCACCCCAAACGATTACAGCGCCTTACACAGCTAGCATCGAAGATCAGAAAAAAACTGAAGCCGAGCGCAAAGCCGTCAGCACAACCTCCTTACAGGTGTTGATGCTTAATGCGCGAATCAACGAAAAAATCAACGAAAATTTGCAACAACTTCTAGATGATGGCAACGAAATTCGCGCTGTTGCTGGAGCTTTTCCTTTTTTCGATCCTGTAGTTTTATCCATCTCTACCCAACGTTATCTCCGCTCTTGTTCTGAGTCGGAATGGCAAGCACTGCTATCGGCTGTAGAAAATAGTAAAAATCAGCAGCAAAAGAGAATCGGACAAACCACTCCAGCTACACCCAATCAGAAACGACAACCACGCATCACATCCAAATCTGATTCTCAGAGTCTAGAAAAGACACAGCCAGTAGATTTTTCTCAAAACACTGATTTTACTCAAGCTGTAGCAGAACTAGAATCTTACCGCCTCACAACTTCTGAGAAAAGCTTGTCCTTAGTGATTGCCAAGATTTCCCAAACACGTCAAAGATACATCCAAGCCACTACCAAACTTTTAAAGTTAGAGACTGTTACCCGCGAAGCAGTATATGAAGAATCTCTACTTTTGGATTTATCAGATGTGGAATGGGAAAAAACACAAATAGGAATCCATCAAAGTATAGAGCGGATTCTCGCCCAAGGCATTCCACAGGGACTGCCAAAAAATATCTTGCAAGATGCGGTGAGTTTACAATTACAGACCTTTGTACCAGAATCCGCTGAAACTTTGGCAAAGAATCTGTTGTTAGCTGTACTCAAGCCGAATCTGCAAAAAGATGAAGAACAAACCAAACAAAATGCTCAAAAGGCGGCGGCTGGAGTGCCACCCGTGATGGTGAAGGTACGGCAGGGTGAGGTGATTGTCAAAAAAGGTGCGCAGATTACTGCATGGGACTTTCAGGTACTGGAGCATTATTATTTGATTCGTCGGGAGGTAAAGTGGCAGGAGTTGGTGAAGTTGGGAGGTGTGATTGCGATCGCGATTGGCATTTTTGTCTGGGTAGAACGCCATATTGATTACGAATTGCGACAACGCGATCGCCTATTAGTATTATTGCTAACTCTAAGTGTGCCAGGAGTAATCGTCATCGGATTGCCCTATACCACCTGGAGCGCCCTTGGTTTATTGTTGGGAAGCTTTTACGGCCCCACTTTGGGGTTGACAGTTGTCGGCCTGCTGTGGCCGATATTAAGCATTAGTTTGGATATAAGCAAGGCTGCGCTTTTAGCTGGTGTTGGAGGAGGAATATTAGGTAGTTATATTGCCCAACGATTGCGATCGCGTGAAGAGTTGGCATTATTAGGCGTTGCGATCGCCTTAACTCAAGGTGGCATTTACCTGTTTGTTAAAATTTTAATTGGTCAAGTATTTGGTTCAATCTGGTATATTATCTTCCAAGAAGCCGGATTATTTGCTTTATCCGGCTTAGGCTGGAGTGTTATCGCCTTGGGTTTGAGTCCTTATCTAGAAAAAGTTTTTGATTTAGTTACCCCAATTCGCCTCGCAGAACTGGCGAATCCTAACCGCCCTTTATTAAAACGACTCGCTACTGAAACTCCCGGAACTTTTCAACATACGCTGCTTGTGGCTACTCTTGCTGAAGCTGCTGCCAAAGAATTAGGATGCAATGTTGAACTAGTCAGGGCTGGGACATTATATCACGATATTGGCAAAATGCATGACCCTCTTGGCTTTATTGAAAATCAAATGGGGGGGCCGAATAAACACGATACAGAGATTAAAGATCCTTGGAAGAGTGCAGAAATTATCAAAAAGCACGTAAGTGAAGGGTTGGTAATGGCGCGTAAACACCTTTTACCTACGGCGATTCAAGCTTTTATTCCAGAGCATCAAGGAACGATGCTAATTGCTTATTTCCATCACCAAGCCCAGCAAATGGCTCAGTCAGATCCAAGTTTAACTGTAGACGACGCAGACTTTCGTTACGATGGCCCAATTCCCCAATCACGGGAAACCGGAATTGTCATGTTAGCAGATTCTTGTGAGGCGGCACTGCGATCGCTGCAAGCATCGGCTAAATCTGTGGCAGAAAAGCGATCGGTTAAAGATGTCTCCACAGAACAAGCTTTAGCAATGCTAAATAATATCCTGCGTGCCAAGTGGCAAGACAATCAACTTGTAGATTCAGGACTAACGCGAGAAGAGATGTCACAAATTGCCCAGATATTTGTGGATGTTTGGGAGCAATTTCATCACAAACGGATTGCTTATCCGAAGTTGAAGGCTAGTAGCACTGGGCGGAATTCGTAATGCGATGTCTAAGACGGGCTACGCATATCTAATGCTTAAATTATTGCCACTCATAATATCCACAACTATTACTGGGAAAAAGTTTTCTTAATATTCAATCCCTAATTCTCACTACATCGCACACCAGCCAAGATAAAATTAACTGCTGCTTGAGTATGCTGCTCAATCATTTCTGGACTCAGTAGTTGCAAATCGGGTCTAGTATGTTTGATATTTTCGTAAGCGTTGAAGTACATATTACAAACCCCAATAATATGCAGGGTGGTGAAAAATGGATCGAGTTGACGGAAACAACCTTCCGCCATTCCCCGCTCTAAAATATTGATGAGATAGCTAAAATTTTCTTGCCAATTCCCCTCTTTAAAATACTTTCCCTGATTTTGGTTTGCTTCTTGGAACCAAAGCATTCCTCTATGCGGGTGAGCAGCTTCATAAGCGATCGCTTCTTTAACAAGCACCTTCAACGCCTCCTCTGGTGGGAATTGATCCAGATTTAGCTGCTCAAACCCTGCGTGCATCTCCACCGCCGGACGTTGCAGAACCGCTTGATATAGCCCTTCTTTGCTCTGGAAGTAGTAGTAAATCATCGCTGTGGTGACACCTGCACCTCTAGCGATCGCCCCTGTCCGCGCCCCTTGAAGTCCATTTCTGGCAAACTCCGCTTCCGCCGCATCAAGAATCTGCCTTTTCGTCGCTTCTGCATCGCGCACCTGACGCGGCTTTTTAGATGAGAATTTTGACTGCGTTGAACGACTCACATTGCTCCATCAGCATAACGAAAATATATTAACTAAAAACTTGGTTAGTAGTTGACATAGAAGATGAAATTTATTAAATTAATACTCACTAACTAAACAATTAGTTAGTTGCAAAATTGTCCATGCAGTAGGTGAAGTTAGCCAAGCATTTGCCCGGTAGTATTAGTTCGTCCATTGCAGACAAGACTTTAGTTATCCCAATTGACATTCAAAAGAGTGATGTAGAACAGGCTACACCAGCTTGTCTACAACTTTGAAGTTTCAAGATTGCGTTACCTTTTGCTAACGCATCTAGCAACTTTTCAAAAAATTATCAAGATTATGGAGAAAAAATGGAACCAATTTTACCTGGTGCGCCTTGGTTAATCGCGCACAAATCTATATTGGGAGTGAATAAACCAAATAAAATCACATTAAATGGACAGGATTATGTTATTTGGCAAAACCAAAAAGGCGAAGTGTTTGCCCTTGATAACATCTGTCCGCACATGCAAGCACCATTATCAGGCGGCTGGGTTTGTCAGGAAAAAGATACTATTACTTGCCCTTTTCATGCACTAGAATTTGATGGAAAAGGCAGACTACAGCAAGGAGATAAAAAAGACACTCAGCCAATTACAAAAGCATTAGAGTTAATTATTAGCAATGACTGCATCTGGACTTATGCCGGATTTGAGCCAAGATTGCCCATCCCAGATTTGCATCAAAAAATTGTCGATGAATACGAGTTCATTGGAGTAACTGGGGAAAAAAGTATTCAAGGTGAATTTTTGAGTAACTTAATGGTTAACTATGACTATAATCACCAAAATGGTACTCATAAAGAATTATTTAAAATTACATCTTGTAATGTAAGTAATTTTGAAGAAAAAGGATACTCTGCTACAGTCAAACAAGAACTAACAAGAGCCAACAACACATTAGGAGAAATTATCAAAAATCCTATTTTGGGAATCTTCCCGAAAACGCTTGCTAACACACTAGAATACGCTTTTCCTTCAACTACAGCTTTGTTGGCTAAAACCCCTATTGGTGATATTGCTCAAATTCATATTCTCTACCCGGAAACAGAAAAAATCACCAAGACATTTATTTTGATGTATGCCAAAGTCGTCAATCCTGTGATGAAATTTCTGTTTAAAAACTCAGTTTTACAAGCAGCAGCTACAGTTATTGAACAGGATACAGATGCAGTTGAAAGTTTGTATCCTCGACAAAAACCAAAAATCAGATTGCCAAATGAAGAGATTATGTTCTACGCAGAAAAACTCTACCAAAATTGGTAATTTGGATTTGCAAAGCCTAACTGCCCTTTACAATTAAACTGTAGCTAATTACTGCTGGAGGTACTCAAATATGCGGCAGCTAAAATCAGCCGAGGAAATGCCTGGTAGTTATGGCTTGCCCATCTTGGGAGAGACTTTAGAAATATTTCGGGATTTAGAACTGTATCTATGGCGAAGATTCCAGCAGCATGGTTCAGTTTTTAAAACGAGCGTTATGGGACGTAAACGTGCTTATTTAATTGGCCCTGATGCTAATCGGCTGGTGCTGGTGGAACAGGCGGAAAATATGTCGTCGCGGATTGGGTGGTATTTCTTAGAATCAACATTTGGCAATAATATTTTATTACAAGATGGGGAAGAACATCGCCTAACTCGTCGTTTAATGTATCCAGCATTTCACGGCAAAGCGATCGCTACATACTTCGATACGATCCAAAATATTGTGCAAGACTTCCTTAAAGATTGGGGACAGAAAACAATTCTTTTAAATTCTAGTTTCCGCCAGCTTACCCTGATGGTTGCTACTCGCCTGTTTTTGGGAAGTCAGAACAAGAGCGAAGTTGAGCAAACTAGTCAGTGGTTTACACAACTGCTAGAGAGCAGTATGGCAATATTCAAATTGAATGTACCTTTTACTTTATATAGTCGCGGTCAAAATGCTAGGGGTAAGTTAGTGGCTTTCTTGCGTCAAGCCATCGCCCAACGTATCGAGCAAGGTAACTTAGAAGAATCAAAAGATGTTTTGGGATTGCTGCTAGCAGCTGTTGATGAAGACGGCAATAAATTGAGCGAAGCACAGATAATCAACGAGGCCTTACTACTACTGTTTGCTGGACACGAGACGACAGCCTCCTTGCTCAGTTGGGTAATATTTGAATTAGGTAATCACCCAGAATGGCGATCGCGATTGCGCCAAGAACAATTAGCAGTTGTAAGAAATAATCCCCTTAGCCTGTCCCATCTAAAACAACTTCCAGATTTAACCAACGTCCTAAAAGAAGTAGAACGGCTGTATCCTCCGGTATATGCCTATAATCGTGGAGTCCTCAAGGATATTGAGTATGCAGGTTATAGCATCCCAGCAGGTTGGTTTGTGACTATCTCGCCGATGTTGACTCATCGTCTACCAGAACTGTATACCGATCCCGATCGCTTCGACCCCGATCGCTTTGCACCACCTCGTGAAGAAGATAAGAAATATCCTTTAGCATTAGTGGGTTTTGGTTATGGTTCGCACAGTTGTTTAGGCATGGAATTTGCCCAGATGGAAATGAAAATTGTGCTTTCCGCACTACTTCGCCATTACGACTGGACAGTAAAACCGGATTATTCTGCGATCGCTCCAGTTCGTCAGCCTTCTAAAGTTAAGGACACTTTACAAGCATATATTGAGCCTTTGGTGATCAAGCATTCCTTGAAGAGTCAAACATAAATCTTTGATGAAACAAATCGATTTTCTGCATCTAGCATGAAGTCATAGGTATTTAGAAAATAAGACTGCCACTTTTCAGGCTTTTGGCAAATTGCGAGTGGAAATCCTGCTAAATCAAACCATTGAATATCATCTCCAATTTCTACTGGTACTACTCTCCAATTTTTACTTGGAGCTTTGCTAAAATTCTTCAGCAAATTGACATTAATTCGGTTAGGAGCCTTGGGAATTGGTAAATGTCGTTCAACACTGGAATATGATTGTTCTACCCAATTTTTGATATTCACTGCATTAAGATATTCATTTGGTTCCGATTCTCTTTCGCTAATGTAGTGATAGTAAGTTTGCGCTAATTCTTCAGCTTGTTTACGAGTTGTTACATCTTCTGCTTTAGCAAGCAAGTATGCAGCTACTGGGTCTAAAGTTCCCCATACAATAAGTTCTTTCATCCAGAAAACAATCCAAGGTAGCCCAGTTTGTGACCAGTTTTCCAATGAAGATTCAACTAACTCGCCACCAAAAGCTTCATCTATTGCTAGTGCAATAATACTTCCTAACCCCCAGTTAAATCGATAACCAAAATTTTGGCTAATGTATGAATGCCATTTTGAAATTTGGCTTACGCTCGGTTTTTTAGGTGCTGTATGATGATCAAGCCACCAACGTAATATTTCATTCCAAGTAACATTTCCTGAGGTGTTGCTCAGTTTGAACTTCGATAAACTAGTTAAAATACTAACTATATTTTGAATATAATTAAAGCGTTCTTCTACTGTCCAAATGGCATAATCTCCACTCACTGCTAATTGTTCTTTAAGTCTAGGATAGAGATTTAAAAGCTGATTTGCATCACATGGTGGTAAACTAGTGCGATACAAACGCCGACGCTGTGACATATCTTTATAAATTTCTGTTTTCAGTGCCCTACCTCGCCTGATAAATAAATTTTCTAATCTTTCTTGTTCGCGGCTAGCGTAATGAGCAAAGCTTCGGTGCCAAATTTTTTGCAGTTGCTCCTCCAATTCATTAAGGCTTAAATCTTTAGCTGCTAACTGTTCAATTTCAACAATGGCAGATAGTAAAATACTATCCAGCGAATCTAAAGTCTCAAGAGCTGATGATTCTGCTTCAGAAAGATTATTGCTATAAGAAAGCGGTGCTGTTTGTTCCAGCCAACTTACAAAATTTTTGTCAGAAATAGATGGTCAATTTATGATGTTAACCAAGTGCTACGCTACAGTTAGCAAGATTAAGAGGCAACTATGACTGCCCTGATTCTGAACCTCAGCCCTACCATTGAATTAACAGATGAGCAGTTCTTCCAACTGTGTCAAAATAATCGAGATTTGCGACTTGAGCGCACGCCAGAGGGAGAATTAATTATCATGCCACCAACTGGATGGGAAAGCGGAAATCGAAATAGTAGACTTACACAGCGCTTAGGTAATTGGGCTGACGCTGATGGCACAGGTTTGGCTTTTGACTCCTCAACAGGTTTCAAACTTCCTAATGGTGCAAACCGTTCTCCCGATGCATCCTGGGTGAGCAGGGAGCGATTAGAAGCCCTAAATCCAGACCCCGACAAATTTCTACCGTTCGCTCCAGATTTTGCAGTAGAATTACGCTCTGCTTCAGACAGTTTAAAGACTGTACAACAAAAAATGCAGGAGTATATTGACAATGGTGTGCGTTTAGGATGGCTAATCGATCCGCAAAACCAACAGGTGGAAATTTACCGCCCAGGAAAGGATGTTGAGGTTTTGCGATCGCCTACTAGTTTATCTGGAGAGGATGTATTAGCTGGCTTTGTGCTTGATCTGGCGCAGATTTTGAGTTAGGCGATCGCTTTTGACTCATATCTCTTCTCAAAAGGCGATCGCTCAATTCCCCTCACTTCATAGTTTGACGAAATTGCAACTATAATTCGATCAAATTTTACAAATAAAAACAAAAAATTAATATTGACTTAATATTAAAAATACTGTCTGCAATAACCCGATAACAAAACCTAAAACACCACCTAAAATCACAATTGCCTGTAATTCATTCTTTACAATTCCCTCAATGGCAGCTTCTAAATCAGCCGCTGAAGTTGATTTTACACGGTCAACTATCACTTCATCTATCGACAAAATTGGAATAGCCTGTGCCACAATTGCTTCTAAATCTTTTTCCAAATACTTCTCTAAAATTAGAGCTAACTCTTGACTCATGACTTCTAAAGAAGTACTGACAACGGGTGAAGTACTAAGACGATTCAGCAGGACTACAGCAATATTTTGCCAATCAACAGAATCAGTTAATCCTTGTAAAAAATCGCTGCCACTGTTTTGCAGGTAATGGCGGACACTTTCGCGGGTGGTCTTTCGTAGTTGACGCACTGTCCCCATTGGCAAGTTTTGTAATGATAAATTTTGCAGTAATTTCCGAATGCGATCGCGAATTTGCAAATCTTGAGTCAATTCCTGCAAGCGAGTATTAGCAACCTCTTTTTCATCCAAACAAAAAGTTCGTAGCCGTGTAAGAGTATTACGTAAGCCAAACAAATTTGCTACTACCCAATAAGTTCCACTGGTTTTTTCGCGGAAGCCTTCATCGATAATTTGAATCGTACGATCTGTCAAAAAATCAACTATCGTTTGGCGTAAAAGATCCGGCGGTAAAACTACTTGCAACAACCAATCAGCAAGCCGTGTAGCTTGTTCTTCACTCAGTTGAAATTCCAGCAATATCTGGTCAAAAATTTGATTTATCTGCGCTTCTAAAAAATCTTCACGCCGCGCTAAAACCTTAAGCAACCGTGGCAAAGATTCTCCTAATAAATCCCGCAAAATTCCCGCTACAATTTTGGCACTTTTCTCGTTTTTATCTGTTTTGATTTGTTCAATTGCTAACCGCAACAACCAAAGAATTGCTGATTGCACGCGTTCTGTTTGCAACAAACGCCGCGCCAGATTTTGCAATTCTTGCGGTGTCAAAAGTGACCCCATGATTGTTTTAGAAATGTTCAAAGCCAAACGTTCCTGGTTGCGGGGAATCAATCCAGGGGTGAAGGGTACTCTTCGTCCAGCAATATAAATTGCTTGATAAGGACGGAACAACATTTTGATGGCTATATCATTTGTGAAATAGCCAATAATTCCACCCAGTACCGGGGGAGACACATAAAGCCAAAGATGAGACCAGTCCAAGGGAAGAATTAAAAAAGTTAGGAATTTAAAGTTAGGAGTTAGGAGTTAACAGTAGAGACGCGATTAATCGCGTCTGTACAAGAGTTAAGAGTTAGGAATGATAAATTTTAAATGAGAATTTATCACTACTCATAATTCATAACTTTTAACTAATAACTCCTAACTTACTAAGCACTAGCACTCCCATCATACCGTTCGCAATGGGGTAGTGTGTGGCAACTGCAAAACCAACTTGATGAGCTAACTCTATTTGCTCTTTACCGATGGGAAAGCGATCTAAGCTGGGACTGATGTAAGCATATTCTTCTTTTAAGCCTAAATAATTGGCAACTGGTACCACAAAACCGTCCAGATACCACTGTTGAAAGGCGCGTAGCTGAGGATTACTCGGTCGATGAAAGTCTAAAATTGCGGCTTTAGCTCCCGGCTTCAAAACACGGTATAACTCTTGGAGACTGCGGGGAATATCTTTAACATTTCTTAAACCATAGCCCATTGTTGCAGCATCAAATTGGTTATCGTCAAAGGGTAAATTGAGGACATCAGCTTCTACCCAGCTGATAGCAGGTTTGGGGTACTGCTTTTGGGAGCGTTCTTTAGCGTTTTCTAGCAGGTTTTCGGAAAAATCCACTCCATACACCTGTCCTGTTGCTCCGATGCGCCGGGCCAAACGTAAAGCTAAATCACCACTACCGCAACACAAATCTAATGCAGTATCTCCTGGTTTAACTGCACTCCATTTTACTGCCATTTCCTTCCAGATTCGATGCTGTCCCAGACTCAACCAATCGTTCAACTGGTCATAAACTGGAGCAATACGGTTAAAAATGGACTGAATTTCGTTAGTCATTGGTCAATAAGTCATTAGTCATTGGTCATTAGTCATTTGTCATTTGCCAAGAATAAAGGACAAATGACAAAGGACAGATGACAACTACACAGTGGTTTGATGGCGACTACTACTAGTCAGAGCGATCGCTAGCAGTTGCGCTGATAAATTAATTAGCACCAATTCATCTTCTCGCAAAGTGCAAGGTTGTTTCCACTGTAGCGACAATACACCTAAAAGTTGATTGCGGTAGCTAATTGGGATAACTAAGTGTGCTTGCACGCCCGTATTTTGGTAGTGAATCGCATCAACTAATTTAGTGTCTTTAATTACATTTAAGGAAACTTGCATTTGTCCTGTAGCGATCGCTTCCCTGGTTAGTGGGTCAAGAGATAGCCAATTTTCTATTGTACCTGTATAGCTGTAAGTTCCTTGAGTTGCAACCAGAGTATTTCCATCTGTAAGTTGTAAAATACAGCCGTCTGCCCCAAAAGTTTCACTCACAGCCCTAGCAATGGGAGCGAGAGTTTCTTCTAGGCTAGAAGCGGCTTGAGTTACCTGTACCAAAACACTCAGCAACGCCATTTGAGCATGAGCGCGGCGTAATTCTTCTGTACGTTGCTTAAGCAAGTCGTAGGTTTCGGCTGCTCTTTGCACCACTGCCTTTAGTTCCCCTGGGTCCCAAGGCTTGGTAATATATTTGTAAACTTGTCCGGCATTAATTGCTTCTACCAAGTCTTCTATATCAGTAAATCCAGTGAGAATTATTCTTACTGTATCGGGAAACTGAGGTACAGTTTTGCTGAGAAATTCAGTCCCTTTCATTTCTGGCATCCGTTGATCGGAGATAATCACTGCTACCTCCCCTTCTGCTGCCAAAACTTGTAGAGCGTTCACCCCACTATCAGCTTTCAGAACATTAAAGTCACGTCGAAATGTGCGATAAAGTAAATCGAGATTATCTGGCTCATCGTCAACTACCAGTATTTTCAGCTTTTTTGGTCGTTCGAGAGTCATAACTTGAGATTGGACTTTATCAATTTCGAGATTGGGTTTATCCATAAGATTTTCCTTTAAATATTCACTCTCTTGTTATATTCCATACCAAGTTTAGTTGAGAATAGCCGAAGATCGCCAAGGGTTTATACGGAGTTATTTTGCATATTTGAGAACGCTAATAGTGAGCGCTACAGAGGAAATTTATCTGTCCAAATATCTGAAAAAATGTTCCACTAGAAAAACTAACTAAATCAGCAAAACTATGGCAGTTTTGATCGTGGATGAGGTGTAGGTCTGGGTATAGATTAGAATAATACTTGCTCATGAGGTGTTAATTAACCTCTCAAGTTGAAGCTTGCACTCCGATTATGACTGATCTACCACCCAACACTCAGAATCCCGAAGATAATGCTACAAACGATGTAGCACAAGAGTTACTCCGAAAGCTGAGGCAAAAACAAGGCAACTGGGTGGAATGGGGAGCCGCGATCGCCTCGTTGCTAAAAATCGGTTACAACCCCCAAGAAATCTTTGAAGCGACTGGATTTGAGCCGATTCAACAAAACCAGGTGGTTGTTGGTTCTCAAGTTTACAATTCTTTGGAAAAGTTTGGAGTATCGCAAGAAACGCGATCGCACTATACTACACGTGGCAGCGATGTTTTATACGAGTTACGTTTACTTACTCAAGAAGAACGCGCCGCTGCTGCCGAACTGATCTTTGTCCATAATGTTGATGCTGATGAGGCACGGGATATAGCAAAAGCAATTAAAGAGTTCTCCTATTTCCGCACTTTACCAGAAGGGTTTTCTGCTCATCCTGGAGATGCGGTTGCTCACCAAGTTTGGAAACTGGCACGCCAAAATGCAGATTTACAACAGCGATCGCGCCTAATTGCCAAAGGTTTGCGTTTTGCTCATACGCCAGGTGCAAGGCAAAAAATCGAACAGCTACTAACTGATTTTACTACCGTCCCTCAGCGTCCAGCGCCAATTTTACCGTTTTACCGCCTGGAATTTGAAGAACAGTTACCCCGAATCTTACCCGTGGTTGGCGAGTTGCCATTATCACGCCAAGACTTGCAAGCTGTGCCCATAATGACAGAAATTGAACCATTTCGGATGGTCAAGTTTTCTGGAGAGCAAGCTTGGGTTCCCTTACCAGGTTGGCAAGTGCTATTGGCGGCAGAAGATCCAGTGGTGATTTTAGCGAATAGCGATCGCTTCCCCATCCAAACCCAAAGCCAAACAGGGCCAGTCTTAGTTGTCATAGATCGTGCCCAACGAGAATGGGATGCCTCTAGCTATTTTGTCGTTGAAAATGGTGGTGAATTAGATTTTCAATGGTTTGAAACTGAGCCAGAAATTCCTCTATTAGGACAAATTATTATCATTGTGCGTCCTAAGAGAATTCTGGATGAAGAATTAACTAAGGATTCATGGCAGATTGACGAATAAATTCAATTTTAGACGAGCTAACTGCGTAACACTCCTACGCCTGAAGGTGTGGGAGTGTTGAAAATTAAACTAACTAAAGCAAAAATCTCAACACGATTGAGTTAATGAAAATCGGAGGTTGGGTTGAAGAGCTAAACCCAACATTTTTGGTCATTTGTTGGGTTTGTCTTAATACCATTACTAGATTAGCAAGCTACGCAGTTTACGGTTTTTGAAGCTAAAACCAACCGTATTGCAACTTCTAGCGGTTATCGATTGTATGAGAATACCAAAGCCCTTACTGTAAAATCATTTCAGCAAAACTTTTGTATTTCACTCATCTGCATACCGCTATATGAGATGAAAATTATTAAAAAATTAAGTATTTTTCTGGTTATTTTAAATTTTACTGTATTTTCATATTTTATCACCACAATTAACTATTGAGAAAAAAATTCCGATTTTTTTCAATTTAGTTTCCTCACAAAATAAAAGCAATAGATTTTCTGTTGACAGCTTAGTTTCATCACAAAATAAAGGCAATAGATTTTCTGTTGACAGCAATGACTTAAACATTGTGTAACGTAACTATTACTCATTTGTAACGGAACAAGGAATTTTCCAAAAATGTCTCTCACAAAACGTTGTCTGGCAGAATTTATCGGCACATTTTGGCTTGTTTTAGGTGGCTGTGGTAGTGCTGTTTTAGCCGCAGCCTACACAGCAGATGCTGCAAAAATCAGCGAAAATACTTCTTTTCCATTGGGGATTGGATTAGTAGGTGTATCTTTGGCATTCGGGCTTACTGTCCTCACAGGGGCTTATGCTCTTGGTCATATTTCTGGCGGTCATTTCAATCCAGCTGTTTCCTTTGGACTGTGGGCAGGTAAACGCTTTCCGGGATCTGACTTACTACCTTATATCGTCTCTCAAGTAATCGGTGCAGTTGTTGCTGCGGGCATTATCTACCTGATTGCTAGCGGCAAAGCTGGATTTACCCTAACTGGCTCCAATCCACTGGCTACCAACGGTTACAGTACTCATTCTCCAGGTGGTTACACGCTGTTTGCTTGCTTGCTTACTGAAGTTGTAATGACTTTCATGTTTCTGCTAATTATTCTGGGTGTAACTGATAGCCGTGCTCCGAAAGGATTTGCACCACTGGCAATTGGTTTTGGACTCACTTTAATTCACCTAATTAGCATTCCTGTAACCAATACCTCAGTTAATCCTGCCCGTAGTACTGGAGTTGCTCTATTTGCAGGTGTAGAACTCTTTTCACAAGTCTGGCTATTTTGGATAGCTCCGATCTTGGGGGCTATTTTAGCAGGATGGTTGTACGTAGCCGTCTTTAGTGAATCAAGTGTGGATGAACGGCAAAATATCAAAGAACTAGTCTAATTTTCTTAACAATCCCCTTACTGAACAAATTAACTAAGCGTTAGCGTTAATATCTTCAGTCAGGGGATTGACATCATATTTCTGATATAGCTCGTGTCTTAGAATAATTAGGGCAAAAACAGTGGAGTAATTTATTTAATAATTTGGGATTAGAATCACCGAAGATTATTCATATCTGTGGTTTGGGAATTAAATTCAATATCTATTTAAAATTATTTAAAATATATAATTTAATATGTTATGTCCGACTCTAAATTTACTACCCCTGTTGTTCAAGAATTACTTGACTCAGAATTATCTGAGCGATCGCCTATTCCTTCTTTGCAGGAGAAGATTCTCAGAATCCGCAACAGTCTCCGCCCCGGACAGCAGCAAATGGCTGATTGGCAATCTGGGCCTTTGGCGATTTCAGCCGTTCCTGGTGCAGGCAAATCTACCGGAATGGCGGCGGCGGCGGCGATCGCGATCGCCCGTCAATATGAGCGTTCATCCTCCCGCCGTCAGTTGGTAGTCGTTACTTTTACTCGCTCTGCTGCTGCCAATATTAAAGCGAAGATTCGTAAATTTTTAAGAGATGATTTATCTCTACCTCAAACAGGATTTTTTGTCTATACCCTACACGGTCTAGCGTTGAACATTGCCAACCGCCATTCTGATTTGTCAGGTTTGCAGTTAGAAAATGTCATATTAATTACACCAACCCAAAGTCACCGCTTTATCAGAACTGCTGTAGAACAATGGATTGTAAATAATCCAAATGTATATTTGCGGTTATTGGAAGGTCATCAATTTGATGGAGAAGAAACAGAAAGGTTGCGTCGTCAATCAGTGCTGCGAACAGAAGTATTACCAGAATTGGCTAATACGGTAATTCATGAAGCAAAAAGTTCTGGAATATCGCCAGAATTGTTGCGGGAGTGGAGTAAGCAAACCACAGATGAATATGCAATTTTAAGTGTAGCGGCGGGATTGTACGAGCAATATCAAAACTTGATGCGATCGCGTGATTTTATCGATTACGACGATATGATTTTAGCCGCACTGCGCGTTTTAGAAAACGACAGTGCCCGTCACATCGAGCAAAACCAAATATTCGCCGTCTTTGAAGACGAAGCCCAAGATTCTAGCCCCCTACAGACGCAGTTGTTAGAAATTTTAGCGAGTAATAGCGAATATCAGCGAGAGAATTCCCCACTCTTAACTCCTAACTCTCCACTCCTAACTCCTAACTCTCTACTCATCACTCAGCACTCAGCACTCAATTTAGTCCGAGTTGGCGATCCTAACCAAGCGATTAACTCTACCTTTACTCCAGCCGATCCGATTTATTTTCGGCAATTTTGCGAAGAGTGCGATCGCATCGAACGATTGGCAACGATGGATCGAGCTGGTCGCAGTACTAGAATTATCATTGAAGCCGCTAACTTTGCCCTCAAATGGATCAATAATCAGTGGTTAGCAACAACCAAAACTAACAACAAACAACAGATTCCTGACAACCGACAAGTACCATTTCGCTTACAGACAATTCACCCTGTGGAAGTTGGCGATCCGCAAGCTAACGCCAACCCCGCACCCGTAGGACGAGGATTAGAACTTTATACCCCGCGTGATATTCATCACACCGTTGAATTGTTATCTCAAAGAGTAATTGAGTTATTTAGTGAAGATCCAACAAAAAATAGTGCCGCGATTTTAGTCCGAGAAAATCGTCAAGGACGATGGTTAGCAGAAGCTTTGACACCTCTGTGCAAAGAGCATAAAATTACACTTTACGATGTGGGAGAACGCGATCGCCGTTCCCATGTCCCCCAAGAGATTTTGGCATTATTGCAATTTTGCGATCGCCCCCACTCCCCCGATTACCTCAAAGCAGCCCTAGAAGCATTAGTACAGCGCCAATTAATTCCTACCCAAGACCTCAACGCCCTTGCTAGTCTGCCAGAAGAGTTTTTGTATCCTGGCCCCTTAGCAGCACCACAGCCAGAAACAGTACAAAAAGCTGCCCGCTTGTGTCGCAGCTTGCTCCGCGCTCGTTTGGAATTGCCTCTTTACCAGCTAATTTCCTTTCTTGCTTTGACTTTAAATTATGACCAAGCAGAATTGGCAACCGCTGATAAACTTGCAGAACGGGTAAACCAGCAGATAGCTGGCAATAGTTCGATGGGGGGAATGCTATCAGCTTTAAGTGAAATTGTTAGTTCCGAACGGTTTGAACCAGTGGAAACCGAGGATTCGGAAGAACGTTATACCCGTCGCGGTCAACTGACGATTATCACTATGCACAAAGCCAAAGGTCTAGATTGGGACTATGTATTTCTTCCCTTTCTCCACGAAAACTTGATTCCTGGCAGATTTTGGGTTCCTCCCCAAAGCCAATTTTTAGGCGACTTTACTTTATCAGAAGTAGCTCGTGCTCAAATTCGCGCTACTCTCCACGAAGAATCTATCATACCGGATGTTAGTCAAGCATGGGAGGTGGCAAAAAATTTGAAAACATCTGAAGAGTATCGTTTACTCTATGTGGCCATGACACGAGCAAAGCTGCTGTTGTGGATGTCTGCGGCGCAGAAAGCCCCTTTTACTTGGAGTAAACCAGACAATTTACAAGAACAAGCACCTTGTCCAGTGTTTCCAGCATTAAAACGCCAATTTCCTGAATGTGTGGTGAATTTAGCGGTAATGAGCAAATAAGTATCAGGAATGGGGCATTGGCCAAACAGGGCATGGAGAAGAGACAAGGTAAACAAGGGAGACAAGGGAGAGACTTGTTCAATAATTCCCCCTTGTCCCCCTTGTCCTCCCTGTCCCTCTTCCCCTCTTGCCCCTCTGCTTTCCTTTCCCCCACTCCTTAATAAGGAAACTGAATTGAGAGTGCAACGTCAAACAAATTATGATTGCAATTGCAATATTATCTGTTCAATTTTTAACAATCAATACATAGTATATGAAATCCATCATCCAAGCAT
This sequence comes from Nostoc sp. ChiSLP03a, assembly GCF_034531215.2. Lineage (NCBI taxonomy): Bacteria > Bacillati > Cyanobacteriota > Cyanophyceae > Nostocales > Nostocaceae > Nostoc > Nostoc sp. ChiSLP03a. The sequence goes on along the minus strand of NZ_JAVRBQ020000149.1, from coordinate 16,658 downwards.
CTGCCGTAATTAAGAATACCTTCCAGTCACCTAGAGGAATTTTCTTGACGCTAGTGTTGACAAGCTTGCTATCTTGTGGATTTGGACTTTTTGAAAACAATTATGCTGGGGCTATACCTCGCTCAGACGGCATTAAACTATCCCAATCGCAAGCAAAGGAGTTGCCGAAAGCGATCGCTAATAAAATTTTAGGAGATGCATCTTTCCGTTCCGGTGTACGTAAACGGGAATTAGAGATTACCCAAGTCACATCGAAAACCTTTGGTAATCCCTGTGAGTTCAAATTTGGAGAAGTTTGTACTAGGGAATACAACCCCATTGAAGGCTGGGAAGTAGTTGTCAAAGTCCGTCAAGATTCGTGGACTTACCATGTAGATAAATCTGGAAAGCAAAGAATTTTAGATCCGAAAGTGAGTACTTCACAAACATTGCCCAAGGCGATCGCAGATGCAATTTTGAGCGATGTCTCAAACCGTTCTGGGGTGGAAATTACTGATTTAAAAATTACTCAAACTACACCAAAAACCTTTGGAAATCTCTGTCAATTCAACTTTGGCGAAGTCTGCACCCAGCAGTACGACCCCGTAGAAGGTTGGGAAGTGATTGTCAAGGTTAAAGAGCAATCTTGGATTTATCATGTGAATAAATCCACTTCGCAAATAATTTTAGATCCCAAAGCCAACACCACTGAAAAAAGTTAAATAATCAATGGTTTTGGTTTTTTCCCATATCCTCATTCCGTGCTTTGACCATCACAGCACGGATATAGTCATTTTTTCTATCTAAGCTTCCGGGGTACTCCCGCCACAGTCACAAACTTGGGGGTGACGGGGGATAGGAGGGATGGCTGAGTGGGGTTCAATGCCCCCGAAGCCAGCAATTATTTTAGTTGTCGGGGCTGCTGTGTTTCTCAACGTAAGATTTAAGTTCTTCAAGGGTAACGCCTCCGCACGAAGCAACGAAGTATGCAGCTGTCCAAAATACTGGTTTGTTGTAAAACTGATTAACCAGTAAACTTTTGAAACCTTTCAGAATAGTATAAGTATTATTTATGTAAGTAGTACTATCTAGCACTTTACAGTACGTAAGTTTGATTAGCGATCACTCTTCTCTTAAAAACTTTTTGGTTTAATGTTTACAGGTTGTGCTACTAGTTCAAGCAGGAAAAATTTCGTCGCCAGTTTTATTACGAAAGTTAGGTTCAAGAATCGCCTGTTCAAGAATCGCCTGTTCAAGAATCGCCCCTTTAAGAATCGCCCCTTTAAGAATCGCCCCTTCAAGATTCGCCCCTTCAAGATTCGCCCCTTCAAGATTCGCCCCTTCAAGATTCGCCCCTTTAAGAATCGCCTCTTTAAGATTCGCCTCTTTAAGATTCGCCCCTTTAAGATTCGCCTCTTCAAGATCCGCCCTAAAAAGAATTGCCCCTTCAAGAATCGCCCCTTTAAGATTCGCCCATTCAAGAATCGCTAAATTAAGTTCCACATTTTTCAAATTCGTATGAGCTAAGTTTGCTCGGTATAAATCTTTTATGTCTAAAGTACACGTTTCAAGATTAAGAAAGCTGAGACAATCAAAAACAAGTATATTTTTAGGCCCAAATCGTTGACCTTGTAATCTTGATATCAAGCTTCCAAAAGCTTCATGAGAATGCCATACAATATCTGAAATTGTTTGTGTAACTCTTGCACAAGCATTTAAGAGAGCAATAATTGCTTCCTCAGCATTTCGTGACTGTCGCATTTCTTCATAGAAATTAGGTCTTTCTTTTAATCCTTCCATTGGCATTCCATTTGCCAACATAAATTCAATTAAACGGCATAATGTCTTTTGCCAATCAGCAATTTGTGAAGGATTTTGTACGTAAATTATTCTAATTTCGTCACAAATAAAACGAAACAGGTATTCATCCATCGCCGATGATCCACACAAAGTCGCCCAGTTAACCAATGCTGTTCGTTCGTCACATCCTTTACGGAAGTTTTGCTTACGTTCTTCTAAATCTTCATGAATTAATTGGAGTCCTTGCACAATCCGTTTGGCTGCTAGATACTCACCAAAACTTTTATGAGTAAATTCAAATGTTTTCTCACTTTGCCTGACTCCTCCACTCTCCCGGAAGTAAAATGCTGTTAACAAACGAGTAATACTGGCTTTAGAATCTTCATTAAAACTATCTTGAAAACGGTTTAAAATCTCTCGCATACCGCTGTTGTCACAATGGTTTTCAATTTCTCTAACGGTAGTAGTTCTACCGTCTCCGTGCCAACAAGCAAGAGCAATTTCTTCCAAAACACCAAGAAATTCGTCTTTTGTTATTCCCTCGATTAAACGATATCCATGCTTTTCATAACCACGTTCATAAACTGCATCTAATAAATCAGCATAGATTACGTTTAAGTTACTGTCTTCTGTAAACTTTATTTTACTTCGTTCAAAGCTCAAAGCCACCAAATAATTTAGCAAAGGTTGAGATGTAATTTCAAGTAAATTGTTTTTATCTAAATCTTTAGGTAATCCATTATATCTTCTTCCTTTCGCCTTACCATAATATTGCCACCATATCTGTCTTTGATCTTGCTTTAGCAGATTTTGCTTATCAACGTAATTACCATCCTTTGTTTCTTCTTGGATTAGATATGGCAGAATATGCAGAATTTGCTGTGGTTTTCTAAATTTGCTGTGATTGGCTTGTACAACTAATTCTCTTCCGGTAATTAAAACCTGCAAACAACGAGTTTTGTCATGATTAAATTCCCTTACTTTAATCCTAACTTCCTCCACAAACTCTTTAGCTGCCTGTTCAGCAATTTTACCCTGCATAGATAGCTCATCTAACCCATCAAAAATTATTAATAAGCGTGAATCACCGTTATTCAAATCTAAAGGATTATGAGATAAAAAACCATCAACCTGAACAAACTCTCCTACAGATTTTGTTATGTCGCCTTTAAGATTAAATAAGTGAAGTGGAATATAAAGAACTCGTATTAGCTCCATTTCCACTACTTGTGCAGCAAATATTTTTGCAAAAGAAGATTTTCCGCTACCAGGGCCACCACTAATCAAACGTATGGCATCATCAGGATTAGCTAGATGCAACCAACCTTCTAATTCATTTCTCAGAGGAATAACAATTCTTTCATAAGTTTTCCCATCATTGATGCTTGAATCTAATCTTTGTTTTGATGAATAATCGATTTCAAGCTCGTAATAACCTCGCAGAGGTACATAAACATCTTTTAGGCTAAAAGCCTCTAGAAACATGGGTTCTACAATTTTCTTTTGTAGCCAAGCCTGATAACGCAACCATCCTTGCTCTACTTTATTCGCTTGAGTAAATGGCGTATCTAGAACTTCTTTAATAACAGCATAATCTTGGTTATGTGTTATCCACTGAGTATTTAAAGCATTAACAAAGTAAGTAGGAAGACGATTACTAATACTCTTGGCTTCAATTTTTTTATCAGTGAAGGTTCCCAACCAATTACAAAAGCCATTTTTAGCTGATTTTACAATTGATAAATCTGTCGGACGTTTAAAAAAGTCGTCATCTATAACTAATTCCTCGCTCTTAAGAGTAGAATTAAGTTGCTTGTATAAATCTTTAAGATTATCTGGCTTCGTAACCAACAGTTCTTTATTTTCATCTAATAAATTCTGCATCGCCTGCATCAAGGAACGGATAATTAGCAACCCAGCTATTTCTCCTGGTTTGCTATCAAGTCCCAGAGAACTAAGAATTTCTACGCCATTTTCAGCTAAATCATCCCACTTGAGAAAAGCACCATTAATAGCAGCTTTGCTCAAAGACGTAATAAGTTCTTTCGGTTTTACATTTATCTGTTTCTGTAAGACTGATGTGGGTTTCTCAACTTTAATTCCTGTTTCGCCAGACATAGAGCAGTAAGTAAATATAGGTATAATTTGACAATAAGCAATTAATTTTTATACATTCTATCGTTTTTTCGGCGTGCGGAGGCGTAAGACAGCTATGCTATTACATCTCGGTTAAGAATTAAGCAGCACTGGCTCAATATCTAAAACCCAATTACCGAAACAGCCTTTCGCTTCTGCTCTGGCGTGATCTCTAGATAACGCTGCAACGTCCCCAGATCACTGTAACCAGATATTTCTTGAATAGTTCTTAAAGGTATCCCGGCGTTAGCCTATGAAGCAGAAAGTCTCTTTTGTGAATCTGAGATACTCCCGCTAGATTGCAAGCAATCTAGCGGCGAGAGTTGTCACAGGTGAAATTAATTCGATCTAGAGCGATCGCCGTTGGCTAAATCCTTTATTTAATTGCAGTTATAGCAATTTTAATAGTATATAATAATGGATCGTGTCGAATCAAAGCTAGACCATGCCTAAACTAAAGACTCGTAAAGCCGCGGCAAAACGATTCCGTGCCACTGGTAGCGGTAAAATCGTCCGTCGTAAAGCGTTCAAAAGCCACCTTTTAGAACACAAATCTTCTGACAAAAAACGTGGTATGCGTAAGAGTGCGCTTGTACACGAACGCGATGAACTTAATGTGCGCTTGATGCTCCCATATTTGTAAGTATTTTAGGAAATAAGTTATGACTCGGGTAAAACGCGGTAATGTAGCTCGCAAACGCCGCAATAAAATTCTCAAACTAGCTAAAGGTTTTCGCGGTTCCCATTCAACTTTGTTTAGAACTGCCAACCAACAAGTGATGAAGGCGCTACGGAGTGCCTACCGCGATCGCAAAAAGAAAAAGCGCGATTTTCGTCGCCTCTGGATTACTCGCATCAATGCTGCTTCCAGACAACACGGCTTGAGTTACAGCCAGTTTATTGGTAACTTGAAAAAAGCTGATATCCAATTAAATCGCAAGATGTTGGCGCAATTGGCAGTCCTCGATCCAGCTAGTTTCGGCAAAGTTGCACAATTGGCACTTCAAGCTAAAGGATAAAGGTGGTGAGGGATGTATAACAGATGTAACAGACGGCAAGCAATTACTCGGTTACATCTGGTATTATCCGCCACTATATTTTGGATTTTTTGCTTTTCTCTAGTGGGGACGGGATTAACTGCATCTGCTGCGGAAATGTCAGAAATTCAGCAGCGGGGCTATTTAAATGTTGCCGTGAAAGATAACTTGCGTCCCTTGGGATTTAAAGATGACAACGGGAATTTGCAAGGCTTAGAAATTGACTTAGCCAAGCGTTTAGCATCTGACTTGGTTGGTGGTAAAGCCGAAGCTGTAAAATTTCAATCTGTAGCGAATCGCGATCGCCTTTTTGTAGTCTTAGACAAGAAAGTTGATTTTGCGATCGCTAGAGTCACAGCAACCGAGTCACGCGCCCGCGTAGTTAGCTTCAGCGTTCCCTACTATTTTGATGGCACTGTATTAATTACAAAAGATGCATCTGTGCAGCAGTTGAACGATTTAGCAAAACAAAAAATTGCCGTACTTTACAACTCCAGCACCATTCCTCAAGTGCGATACTATCTACCAAACGCCGAGTTAGTAGGAGTAAATTCTTATCAAGAAGCGCGAGAGCAAATAGAAAATAATCTCGCAATAGCCTTTGCCGCAGATGCTAGTGTTCTAAGCGGCTGGGTACAGCAATATCCTCAATATCGGTTACTGCCAACTAAGTTATCAACTGAACCCTTATGTGTAGTCATGCCCAAGGGATTGCAGTACGATGAATTAAGACGAAATGTGAATCAAGCGATCGCTCGTTATTTAGAAAAAGGTTGGCTCCAGGAACGCTCTCAATATTGGGGTTTACCGTAAATTGGTCATTTGTTATTGGTCATTGGTCATTAGCGAATAACAAAGGACAAATGACAAATGACAAATAACAAACTTTATAATATTTCTATTTGCAGTAATGGATAACAGTCTAGCCGTTGTTTATCTCTCAATTTTGGTGGTAATACTCACACTTGCAGCCGTGGGTGTTTTTCGCCAGATTTTCAAAACTCGCAAGGTTGAAGGCTCTTTTGCCAAGTTGCGAAAGAAGTTAGAGAAAGAAAAGGGTACGACTCAAGAATATTATGAGTTAGCCAGTATTTATTCAGAAAAAAAAATGTATTCTCCAGCGATCGCGCTATTTCAAAAAGCTCTCAAAGCTGCTGAAGAAGAGGGAGAAGAAAATATCGCCCCTATCTACAACGGACTGGGCTATGTTTATTTTACCCAAGAGCAATATGATTTAGCAATTCGTCAGTACAAAGAAGCTCTTAAGTCTAAACCAGACTACGTGACAGGATTGAATAATCTCGGTCATGCATACGAGAAGAAGAAATTAAATACTCAGGCGTTACAAGCTTACGAAGAAGCACTTAAATTTGCTCCAAATAACTCTATTGCTAAACGTCGTGCTGAATCTTTACGTCGTTTGGTTTCTGCGTAAATAGGGGACTGGGGAAGGTGGGGCCCCCTCTGGGGATAAAGGGTAATGGGGATTGGGTATTAGAAAAGATTTCTTCCCAGTCCTTGCTCCCCAGTACCCAGTTCCCAATCCCTAACTATTAACAAATTAATTTCGCTTTAGCCTCTTAATTTATCGGTTTTCAATCTTAGGTTTGGAAATAGATAACTATAAGTCTTTTGTAAAAATGTAAAAGATGATTAAGCGGTTAAAGCGTTTTTTATGGCTAGCTATTGCCATCATTGTTGTCATTTCTATCTCAATCGGATTAATGGAAACATTGACGGCTCAACAGTCTTCGATTTTCCATCCTCTCACTTCACTAACTGAGGTAGAAATTAACACAGCTGTTTCGGTCATCCAAAGAGAAAAAAATTTGAGCGAAATGGCAGCTTTTCCTCTTATTGCTTTACAAGAACCAGATAAAGAAGAAGTTCTAAATTTTACACCTGGTAAAGTCTTTGGGCGAAAAGCTTTTTTGGTAATCTATGAACGTTCACAAAACAAAACCTTTGAAGGAATTGTCGATCTCAAAAGCAAAACCTTAAGTTCTTGGAAAGAAATACCGTCTGTTCAACCTGCGATCGCTAATTCAGAATATGAACTAGCAACTCAGGTAGTTAAAGCCGATCCCCGATGGCAAAAAGCAATGCAAAAGCGGGGAATTACCGATTTCGAGCGAGTTAAAATCAGTTGGTGGGCACCAGGAATTCTCAGCCAACAGGAAGAAGCAACAGGTAATCGTCTTTGTCGCGGCTTATCTTACTACAAAGGTAAAGGCTGGAACTATTACAGTAGTCCGATTGAAGGAGTTTTAGCAACAGTCAATTTAAATACGGGTCAAATTGCCAGTTTTGTTGATAGAGGAAATGTGCCTTTCTCTCAAGAAAACTGGGATTACGATCTCAAATCCTGGGGTAAATTACTGTCACCACTTAAAGCATTAAAAATACTCCAACCTAATGGTAGAAGTTTCCAGATCGAAGACAATGAAATTAGTTGGCAAGATTGGAAGTTTCGCTATTCAATGCATCCTCGTAATGGATTAATGCTTTACCAAGTGACGCACAAAGACGGGGAAAAGATTCGACCAGTTTTATACCGCGCTAGCCTTTCAGAAATGGTAGTACCTTATGGCGATCCTCAGCCTACTTGGTCATTTAGAAATGCCTTTGATGTTGGAGAATACAACTTAGGTTTACTAGCAAATACGATGGAATTAGGTAAAGAAATTCCGGAAAATGGCTTGTTGTTAAATGCTGTATTTGCTAATGAGCAGGGAGAACCTTATCAAATACCAGGGGTTATCGGTATCTACGAACGCGACAACGGAATGCTGTGGAAACATTATGAATATAATACTCAGCGTAATGATGTCCGTCGCAGTCGAGAATTAGTGATGAAGATGACGGTAGCCATTGATAACTATGATTACAGCATCAATTGGATCTTTCACCAAGATGGGACTTTAGAAGTCCAAAATGAATTAACGGGTATTGTATTGGCGCAGGGAACGGCTGCCCAAAAGCAATCTGATGATGATTCTTATGGTCGATTAATTGCTCAGAATATCTTTGGAGTAAATCATCAACACTTTTTCAATTATCGCTTAGATTTCGATGTCGATGGTCAGGTGAATTCTGTGATGGAAATGAATGTGAAAGCTTTGCCGATGGATGAGAAAAATCCTTTAGGAAATGCGATCGCACTTGCAGAAACCGCACTAGCCGAAGAAACGGCCGCTGTGCGCGATTTGAATATGAAAAGCAGTCGGGAATGGATGATTGTTAGTGCAGACAAAAAGAATGCTCTCGGTGCTGCACCTGGATATATGCTGATGCCTGAAGGAAACTCGATATTTTTCCCTGTGGAAGGTTCAAAAATCCGTCAACGGGCAGAATTTGCAACTCATCACCTCTGGGTAACAAAATATAAACCTGCTGAACTTTATGCTGGAGGCGATTATCCGAACCAAACGAAACCCGGACAAGGTTTACCGAAATATATTGCAGACAATGAGTCTTTGCTGGGTGAAGATATTGTACTGTGGTACACAATGGGCGTAACTCATATTCCGCGATCGGAAGATTGGCCTGTGATGCCTGTTCATCGAGTTGGCTTTAAGTTAGTCCCTAGAGGATTCTTTAGCCGTAATCCAGCGATAAATTTGCCTGAGTAAAATATTTGTTGGCTCAAGTTTCCTGCCTTCAGGTTTTTTGTTATGTCTAAAGGCGGTAACTTGAATGCTGATAAACTTATATAGTTCAAACACTGGCACTGCTTAAAATAGGATATCTAATGAACTTTCCAGAAATTAATATTCCCGGTGATGGAACACTGCACGCTCGTTTAATTACTTCCTTGGGTGAGATTGTAGTTCGTTTGGAAGAAGAGCGAACTCCCAACACTGTCAAAAATTTTGTCGGTCTAGCAACCGGAACAATCGACTGGAAAGACCCGAAAACAGGTCAATCTGGTAAGGGAACTCCAGCTTACGATGGCGTTCGCTTTCATCGGGTCATCCCTAATTTTATGATTCAGTGTGGCGATCCTCTGAGTCGTTATCTAGATACAGCCAACCGATGGGGTACTGGTGGCCCGGGATATCAATTTGAAGATGAGTTTCATCCTGAATTGAGACACACTCGTGCAGGTATCCTGTCGATGGCTAATGCCGGACGCGGTACTAATGGTTCGCAATGGTTTATTACAGAAGCACCAACACCTCACCTTGACAACAATCACAGTGTTTTTGGTGAAGTTGTCCAAGGTCTAGATGTAGTTAGCAAGATTGCGAATGTGCCTACAACTAGAGATCGTCCAAATCAAGAAGTGGTGTTAGAAAAAGTAGAAATTTTTCGGCAGTAATTAACACCTCGGTTTGTAGTAAGCACTTTAGTGCTTAGAAAATAAGGACTAAAGTCCTTACTACAAACTTGCTTATCCATCAAGATTTTGCAGCCCCATCGCAATCTTACTGTGTTTTTCAATTTGCCCCATCACTTGTTTTGCCCGTTGAATAACTACGGCTGGTAAACCCGCCAATCTTCCCGCTTCAATTCCATAAGACTTATCAGCACCTCCTGGTTGAACTTGGTGCAAAAAGATAATTTGGTCGGGTAATTCTTTCACCGTCACTTGATAGTTAGCCACATTCGGGATAATGCTAGCCAGTTCGTTTAACTCGTGATAATGCGTGGCAAAAATTGTGCGCGATCGAATATCCACTGCTATATATTCTGCCACCGCCCAAGCGATGGAAAGACCATCAAATGTTGCTGTGCCGCGACCAATTTCATCTAATAGTACCAGCGACCTAGATGTGGCATGATTGAGAATATTTGCAGTTTCATTCATCTCTACCATGAACGTAGATTGACCAGTTGCTAAATCATCTACTGCACCGACACGGGTAAAAATGCGATCGCATATTCCCAATCTGGCAAACCTCGCGGGTACAAAACTACCAATCTGCGCCATTAACTGAATCAATCCTACCTGACGCAAATAACAACTTTTACCACTGGCGTTTGGCCCGGTAAGAATAATTAAATCGGGATTGTCATTTGTCCTTTGTCCTACCCTGCGGGAAGCCGCTAGCGCGTCTATGTCATTGGTCATTTGTCCTTTGTCATTGGTCATTTGTCCTTGGTCATCTGCTAATGACTCTTGACCCAATTGCGTTGAATTCGGCACAAAGAAGCCCGCAGGTAAAGACTGTTCCACCACTGGATGACGACCATCAACAATGTTAAGCTCCCTCCCTGGCAATATTTCAGGACGACAGTAACCTTGATGTACCGCCAATTCAGCCAAACCACATAAGACATCCGCCGCCGCAACTGCACGAGATAAATTGCGAATTACTTCCGCCTCTTGTGCTACTTCTTCTCGCAATGCTGTAAAAATCTCATATTCCAACTGATTTAAATCTTCTCGCGCCGTCAAAATTCGGGCTTCTCGTTCCTTTAAATCTGGGGTGATGTAACGTTCCTCATTGGTCAAAGTTTGCTTGCGAATATAGTTAGCGGGTACTTGGTCGGCTTTGGTGCGAGAAATACTGATGTAATAACCAAAGGTTTTGTTAAATCCTACCTTGAGGGTGGAAATTCCTGTCTTAGCTCTCTCATCAACTTCCAAATTGGCAATCCATTGCTGGTCTGCTTCTACAGTCGCTTTTCTTTCATCCAACAAGGGATTAACACTGGGGCGAATTAATCCACCTTCTTTGATTAGTATGGGTGGCGACTCTACAAGATGCGCATGTAACTTTTGTGCTAATTCTTCCAACACACTTGGGACTTTCTGCAAAGCTTTGAGAAAGGGAGAACGCGTCTCAACTACTAAGTTGGATAATTCCGGTAAACGTGAGAGGGAATCTGCCAAAGCTACTAAATCTCTAGCATTAGCTGTACCAGAACCCGCCCTTCCTGTGAGGCGTTCTAGATCGTAAATTTGCTTTAACAAATGCCGTAAATCTTGACGCAGGGGCGTATTTTCCATCAATTCTTGGATGGTATCTTGTCGTGCCCGAATGCCTTTAATATCGAGTAGGGGTTGCAACAACCACCGCCGCAGAGCACGCCCACCCATTGCTGTACTCGTTTTATCTAACGCCCAAAGTAGGGAACCGTGAAAAGTTCCATCCCGGACGGTTTGGGTAATTTCTAGGTTACGGCGGGTTTGATTGTCAACAATTAGGTAGTCGGTGACAGTGTAGCTGCGGAGTCTTTGAAGGGTGACAGGGTTTTCTTTTTGGGTATCTTCCAGGTATTCCAGAAGACCACCAGCCGCACGAACGGCGAGGGGAAGACGATCGCAACCGAGTCCTTCGAGCGATCGCACCTTAAATTTCTGCAATAATCTCGGTTTAGCTTCTCCTTGAGAAAAGGGAAGTTGCGATCGCAAACTATAGCAAAATGAGGGTGGCAAACACTCAGGTAGATGTGGCGAAGTTTCTCCCGGACGCAGCAAACTACCCAAATCGGGCGCATTTGTCGGTACTAACACCTCTGAAGGTTGCAAGCGCATTAATTCTTGGGTCAAATGTTCTAAATCGCTACCTTGAGTGGTAAGAAATTCACCTGTAGAGATGTCTGCATAAGCTAAACCCCAATGATTTGCGGCAATTACTACTGCTGCTAAGTAATTATTGCGACTGGATTTGAGCATTCCTTCTTCTAGCAAAGTGCCAGGTGTCAGAATGCGCGTTACTTCCCGCCGCACCAATCTCCCAGCAGCTTCAGAAGCATCTTCCACTTGGTCGCAAATTACTACTGCATAGCCTTTTTCTACTAACATCGTCGCGTAGCGTTCCCAAGCGTGATGCGGAACACCAGACATCGCCACCCGTCCTTGTTCGCCAGCTTGCTTACTAGTGAGAACTAATTCTAATTCTTGCGCTATTTTTACTGCATCTTGGAAATAGCATTCAAAGAAATCTCCTACCCGATACAGCAATACCGCGTGAGGATATTTATCCTTCGTCTCGACATAATGCAAGTACATTTGACTTAGCTTACTGCGATCCACCTGTAGATGGTCAGAAATAAAAGTACTTGCATCGGGCTTGGTAGATGGAGTTTCGGAGTGAGAGGCGGTCATAGATGCTATCGAGTTATGCACGGAAATTCCCCAAGATCCGATGATAACGTGATGTGAAAGTTGAATAGCGATCGCTCAAGGATATTTTACCTTCACAGCAAATTGCAAGTTAATCAAGTCCAAAAATACCCCTCCCTAACCCTCCTTGATGTATTGGCTACGGTGTACACACAAGCCAAAATAGCTGATTAACTAGGTTTACGCACCTTAGAATTCAAGTTACTACAAATTGATTGTTGTTTTCTTATGATGTTTGCGTTTTAGTAATGCTGCCGCCCCCCAAACACTAATTGCCAGTGTACCCAATGCTGCCGAAGGTTCGGGGACAGAGACCACCTCAGATTCAAATGTAAATTTTGTTACTAAACCTATTGTGTCTAGCCCATCAGCATTAGCAAAGTTAGGATAAAAACTCCATTGACGCGATACGGAATCGGAATCTCCATTACTAATACTGATATTTTCTTGGGCATCAAACTGAACAGGCAGAAATATCATATCAGCTCCAACAAAATTTTTCACATCAAGTAATAAGTTACCTTTAGTTGGATCGTATAAAAATGGATTTTGTAAATTGATAACAATATCAAACTTTTTCGGGCCAAATACCGAACCTTCATCGGCACTGGAGAGTGATAAAGCTCCACTGAACACTGTAATGTTGTCTACCCCAACATTATCTGCAAAGGTTTTGCTCAAGTTATCAGGTGCGCTCTTTGTCGTAGAAAGGTTAATTAGGATACTAGAAACTGTCGATGAGAAAGCATTGCTAATGCCGAAATCGCTATCAGGACGAAAGGCAATTTGGCTAATTAGTTGAGGTTCAGATAGGGATGCAAATTCTGAAGCGCCAAAAACTTGCTGATACCGACCCTGAAAGTTTCCGATGAATGGCCAACTGTTGTTGCTATTACCCTCTGTAGCTTCTACTTCATTAGGAACAATAATTGCGGCCTGTGACACTCCTCCTGCGACTAAGGCAACAATTGCAGAGCTGGCAACAGCCATTGAGATTTTTTTGATCGCAGTTGCAACCATAATACTCCTCCTTACTTTACTATTTAGGACACATATAGCATTTTTCAGTCTAGTAAGGTACAGTAGCAACAATGGCTAAACCAATTATGAATATCATTGTACTTAATTAGACTGGGAAACATTATACAACTAATGACCCGAACTTGATATAGTTTCTAACTATTAATGCTTGATCGAATTAATTTTGATACAATGCAAAATTCCCAACTTCTTCATGAAGTCGGGAATCTGAACAACTAAATTCAAACAAAATTATTTCATATTCTAAATTAGCAACCCCAAATTAAAGATGGTAGATGACATCCTCACCGACAAGGGAGGCGCGGTGATTCTGGAGTGATAAGTAATGAGTAATGAGTAATGAGTAATGAGTAATGAGTAAATACCCATTTTTTCATCCACTCATTACTCCAAAATCATTACTTTAAAGCATTGCCTGAAGCACGGGGTTTCAAACCCATTTTTCTGATGACTGATACCAATTTGAAAAATGATTGCAACAGATGGAAAACTGAAACACTTATCAATGGAGATTTCACAATCCAAAATCTAAAATCGTTCGACTGAGCGTAGCCGAAGTCTAAAATCCAAAATGGTATGAGGTTGCAAGTCAAAAAATATTACTCCTCTTCCTCTTCTTCGTCTTCTTCTCCAAACACTGCGTCTATGAGTTCTTGTGCGCGTTCGTCTGAAATATTTAAGGCTTCTTGAAGTTCAGAGATATAATCTTGTTCGTTTTCGGGTACTTCTTCGTCAATCCCTACTACTAAGATAGCTGTGATGTATGCAGCTTCGCGATAATTTCTATTGGGTAAGGATTCGATAGACTGGGCGATTAAATCTTCTGGTTCTTCTTCTTCAATCAAGCTGACGACTTTTTCGGTCAATTCTTCAAAGTCTTCTTCAGAGTAATCTTCAAATAAGTCAACCCGACTGAGAAATTCACTCAAAGCATATTCTTCTTTGGAAGAAATACCTTCACCATCAGCCGCAGCAGAAAACAACCCAAGAATTGCGATCGCCACTTCTGGTTCTAGAGCAACTGAACTAACACTACAGCCTTTGGGCAACTTGCGTTTAGACATAATTATCCTCTAAAAGTTACGTGATATTTCAGGAAGTCATATTTTGCGGTTTATCATGCTTCCTCGATTTATGATTCCCAAAAGAATGCAAAAATATACATTGGGATGAATCTTTTTTTCATAAAAAATACGCAGAGAGTATATTCATCTGCGTATAAAAACGGCTAATTTTCCTGAAGCGATGAGATTTTTAGTACTTGTGTATGCTAAGTAAATTAAAGGGATATGGTGTACACACAAGTCTGAAATAGCTGAAAAACCCAAGTTTTTACCCTACCCTAACCCTCACGCCACTTGCTCCACTTGGGGAAACCCCAAGACCACAATGGCTCCCCGATGTATTGGCTACGGTGTACACACATCTCTAAAAATTTTACCCACCCAATATTTCTATTCAAGTGAAAGTTCCACACTGAGCAAATATCCCGCCCGGAACTTTAGTTCAGGGCTGATAAGCGAAAGTCTTCTTTTAGAGGACTAAACTAAATTTCTTGTTTAGTCTGTTTTAGAAGACTTTCGTTATGAGACTCGAAATTTATTCCGAGGCGGGATAGATACACTGCACCAACACTTGTGTATACACCGTAGCCTTATAAAGGGGGTAATTCGACTTGTGCGTTCGCAATTGTTGATTTGGAGTTCGCAATTGCTGATTTGGAGTTCGCAATTGTTGATTTGGAGTTCGCAATTGTTAATTTGGAGTTCGCAATTGTTGATTTGGCGAACGCAATTGTTGATTTGGAGTTCGCAATTGTTGATTTGGCGAAGGTAATTGCTGATTGCACTTATTCTCAAACAACAAATAGATATGGAAATGAGTAAAAATACAGACAAACTAGTAATTATTTCGTTGAAGTTTTAATGAAATCAATCCACAAAACTACCCATTTCAGGCAAAAGGATACTCCACTATGTTGAAAAAGTAATTATTAAAAAAAAGGATATCTCATGTCTTTAAGAACTCGTAGTTCTGCTGCTGTTGACAAAGCCCAACTTCGTCTCGCCTTGCTTAAATCCGTTGATGAAAATCTGGATTTAGGACATGGATTAAACATTGAAGCCTACAACCACCTCATCAATACTACCCGTGCAACCTTAGAAGCTCATAACAAGCTTGTATCCAATCTTGAAGAATCGCGTAAAACAATAATCCAGATGGATAAAGCCCTCTCCGAAATGTCTGAACGAATGCTAAGTGGAGTTGCAACTATCTACGGCAGAAACAGTATAGAGTATTCCAAAGCTGGCGGCTCTAATGGAAAAAGAAATAAAAAATCTATTTCAAAAGTTGCTCCAGTTGTAGCGGTTCTTTCCCCTGAACCGGCTCAAGCTGCAATTGCGAATGCGTCAACTAACGGTAAAAGCACAACTCCTTTGCTGCAATAATTCACTTTTTGCATAAATCTAGTGCGTTGTCAAGCATAAATTCGTGTATTAAAGTGGGGTTGACATAAGGAAACCCAACATGGATCGTGTTGTTGGGTTTTGCAAAGCCTCAACCCAACCTACTTTTAATTCATCTGAATTTTATAGTAGCGATGTCTACGACAGGCTACGCCTACGCCCTTGTCGAAGAATCTGCAATATCCTTTATTTAAGCCACTCCATATCCTGTGTACGGACGTTTATAAGGTGGCTGTAAACCCAACACAATATCGTCTTTTGGTACTCCCATTTCCAGAAGTTCTTGTGCTAAATCTATATCTGTCATATTATGCTGAATCCAGATTTTGTCATTTTTAATATCAAAATGAATGACACTGTGATAAATGCGACTTAAACCATTCCAACCTACACGCATCAACTGATAATGGTCGTGTACTGGATCAAATATTAATTCACTTTCAATCTCTTCACGCTGAGGTTTATACTCAGCGTGTTTAGTTAAAATAGTTTGGATATATTGGCGATATTGCTCTAGTTTGTCCATTCCACAATCATCTCCATAATTGGTTCATATATTATTAGTTTTAATTGATGTCGCCGCACCGCGATTTGAGCAAGTCTGGTCTGGAAAAATGTTTCATAAGCATCAACTGGAACAGCCAAATATAATTGACGTTCTGGTTCTTTTTCTTCGAGTGCAATTTGATAGTTCAGGAATTGTCCCAAAGCCGTATGGAAGTCGCTAACAGCAGAGTTACTCGCAAAACTTTTAATTTCCACGGCTATTTTTTCTCCTGCTCGTTCTGCTGCTATCAGCCTTTCTGCACCCAAATCTATTTTAAACGTCACTTCCTCAAATTCTATTTTTAGAGGATCATCGGTAACTATCCAATTTTCTTTCTGGAGTGCATTTTTTACCGCTTCATGAAATAAATCTCTAGCTGACATCAGTAAACAACTTTGTTCGTATTCTTAATATAACTGCCCGTATATTTTACCTAGTAACCCAAGTTGCGGGTTATCAAGCTGTGGGTACTTTGCACTTGAATAGTCGTGCGCTCGTTCAGGACGAAGTGGCGGTTGCACGTCGCGCAACCGCCACCTCAATTAACTCAAAAATACAAATACTGAATTAGATTA